>JAUIKB010001050.1 GCA_030430975.1 Polyangia bacterium | reverse complement strand
TATAGAGCGCAACCGCGATCAGCATCGCGTTGCCGGCACACGCTCCCGCAACAGCGATCCGCTTGAGTTCGCGCCGCTGCGCGTCACGCTGACTAGCGCTGTCGCCGACGGGATGCGGCGGGTATCCGAGAGTGTGCAGCTGTCGGGCGATCACTGAAAGCTGCGTGCGCTGAGGGTCCCACGTCGCCTCAACCACACCGCGCCCGAAATCTAGACGCGACTCGATCACGCCCGGCACGAGCCGCGGCAGGCGCTCGATCAGCCAGACGCACGCCACACAATGCACGCCCTCAAGCTGCAGCTCGACGCGCCTGACATCGCCATGGCTGGCAACGTGGCGCTGCTCGAACTCGGCGGTATCGAACTCGGTGTAGCCGCGGTCGCTGACCCGGGCCGGCACGGTTTGTCCGACCTGCTCTCGATATCGATAGAACTCGCCCAGCCCTTGGCTATTGAGCAACGCGTACACCGTCGCGCAACCGCTGCAGCAAAACTGCTCTTCCCCATCCGAACGCAGCAGCGCCGGTGGGACCGGCAGACCACAGTGGGTGCAGTCGGTCGTCACGGCTCGTGCGCCCCATCAGCACAGCACGGTAAAGCTTCGCCGTCGGAGCCGGTGGACGCGGCGGGAGCGGCGAGACCCATCGTTTCGAACCGCAAACCTGCGCGGTTGACGAAATCGGCCGGCACGTTAAAGCGCATCACGATCGTCGCAGCACCGGCAACGATCATGGCCACGGCCGAAAGCACCCGAACATGCCGGCGAAGACGCGACATCATCACCGATACCAAGAATCCGAGGCCCAACAGCGCCGGCACGGTGCCGAGCCAAAACGCGCTCATCACCGCCATCGCCGTCACCACACCGCCGGTCGCAGAGGCCGCCGCTACGAAGACGTAAAGCCAACCACACGGTAATAGAGCTGAACTCAGACCGAGCATCGACGCGCGTTGGACGCGCGGACGCGTCTTCGCCCAAAGCGTCAAGCGCCCCAACCATCGCGTGAGGCGGGACGGACTCGCCGCACTCATCCGAACGACTCCGGCAAGCTGCGCTGCGCCCCACGCGATCAGCACGGCTCCCGCCAGCAGCACCCCAAACGGGCTGAACCACCGGGCCGGCGTCGCGAGCTGCATCAGCGAACCAACGGCACCGGCGATCGCGCCCAAACCGAGGTATGCCGCCAGGCGGCTCAAATGATAGGCCGCATGTGCTGACGCCCGGCCGCGATCCGGCTCGCCTGGCCCTGGCGCGCTGTAGAGCGTCACTAGGCCACCGCACATCCCCACGCAATGGAGACTGCCGATCAGGCTGGCGAACAGCACACCGATCAGCAGCGGGAGCATTTAACGTGCCTCCCCAACGGTCAGGCGCTGGGTGCTGGTGAACCTCTCGGTTCCTCGATCAACCGTCGCGCGGATCTCCCAGATGCCTTTTCTATCTAAGTTGAGTGGCGTGAGGTAGCGGCCCTGAGCCGTGTCCTCGCTCAGTACCGCCGTCTGCACTTCCGACGCATGCGCGTTGTGACGCGCCGTGATGGCAACCCGCGCACCGGACAACGGTTTGCCCGTCGCGTCCGTGAGCTTTGCCTGGAATCGCTCTCCGCGATGATCGAGATTGAGGCGCCATCCGAGGTCCGCGTTGCGCTCCCGTTGCTCCATGATGGCGTCGTAGTTGACGGCCTTAGCGTAGTAGTTCTCCTCGACCGCGAAGCCGTCGTCGGAGGTCGCATGATACAAAAGCACGGCCTGGGTCAGTACACCGAACAGCAGCAACGCAACGGGTAGCGCCGCGTACCGCGAGTGACCCGTGGAGTCGGCTTTGGGTTCGGATTGCACAGCTGGTTGGTTTTCAGTCACTGGGGCTCCTTGGGTCCGAGCAGGCGGTACGGCGACGTCGTCGTGAAGTCGCTACCGGAAGTGATCTTGAGTGCTACATCGCGCCCACCGTCCGTGAAGTCGGCTTGCTTGGTAACGACGAACATCGTCGTCGTACGCTGTTTTCCTGCTTCGACAACCAGTGGGTTCTCTGGCGCGATCAGCTGCGAGCCCTCGGCGCCTTCCAGGCTGATCGTGAAGGAGGCTTGCTTGTCCTGGCGATTGTGAATCTTGACCCGCAGCTGATTGCGGACTTCTCCGTCGCTGACGACGAACGGCATGCCGATGCCTCGCAGCACGATCACGTCCGCTCTGGTGCGAGTCCCGCCACCGACGAAGATCAACAGCGTAACGAACACCACGATCAGCAAGGGATAGATGAGCGTGCGAGGGCGGATAATTCGAGCCTTCTTCGGGCTCTCGAGCCGGGTTTCCGACGTGTAGCGGATCAACCCGCGATCCCGACCCACCTTGTCCATGATGGTGTCGCACGCATCGATGCACTGGGCGCAACCGATGCACTCCAGCTGTAGCCCCTCTCGAATGTCGATGCCGGTCGGACAAGTGCGAACGCACGCGCCGCACTCGATGCAGTCTCCGGACGACTCGTCGGCCAGTTTCAGCTTGGTGCGCGGCTCGCCGCGTTT
>JAUIKB010001049.1 GCA_030430975.1 Polyangia bacterium | reverse complement strand
CCCGTTACAGCCTCGAACAGCGCGTTGCTCCGGGTCTGTCTCGCCTGGACTTGCAAATCGCCCTGCGGCGATTGCTTCGCTTGGAGTTCATTGAGGAAAGTTACGAGACAGAACAATACGACCCTGAACCGTTCGCGGTCTATCGATGCACAGCACAAGGGGCGGACTGGGTCGAAAGGCACAGCGCCAGGGTTGCAACTTCACTTGAGCAACTCGCAGTTCGGACGGCGCCTGATGTCGCCGAAGACGACGACATTCCGTTCTAACGGTGCAGGTGCGAGCTCGCGCGATGGGAAACTGCACGGACGATTCAGACGTCGCGCGAATCGATTGAAAGGCGCAGGGATCTGGGTTCGGGTGAGCACGGCCCGCTGTCGCGACGCGTTGGTGGCCACGGTGTCCTGAAGACGTCTCAGCTGCCGGGTGGGCGTGGCTGCGAGCACGAGTCACGGGCGCGGCGTGACCTAGGTTTACCGTTGATGCGCGGCGCGACCGGTTCGGATTGCCCAACATGATCCTGCTCGGGTAACTGGGCTGCTTGAGTGCTTGAGTGCCCCAGGTACGACTACGGACAGAGCAGCTGGTAACTCGCGTTCTTCGCGAGCGCCTCGAGGGTTTGAAGCGGGAAGTTCAGAAGCTTCCACCACAGGCCGCCCGCGCCCAAGCTCCGGTTGATGGACGCTTCGAGCGGCAAGTAGTTCCAAGGTTGGTCCGGCCCGCCGCGGGCACGAGCGACGATGTGATCGATATCGATGCCTTCTAGGTCGACACCTGCCCGCGCCAGCGCCCGGCGGTGCTGAGCTGTGCTGACCCGGGGACCACACACTCCACGCAGGAATAAGTCCGAAGCCGCCGCCAGGGCGAGAATCGTCATGACGCGGCGATACCGAGCTGCGGCACGTTCGTAGTCGCGCGCAGCGGCAGCGTAGCCGGCAGACGCAGCGTCACTACGGCGCTTGGCATCATCGAAGGTTTGGGTTGCGTAGGTGTAGTCGCGGAGTGCCTGCATGACGAGCCCATCGATTTCCCGCGCCAGCCGGCGCATTGCCCGATGGTCGGCCTCAGTCAGCGCATAGGTTTCGGCGTTCTCGGCGACGCGCCGTTCCGCAAGGTCCACGCGCGTGCTAATCGCGTCGCGGGAAGGGCTGCAACCCACTAGCGCGAGGGCGATGACAAGCGTTCGAGCTGACCGCATTCTATCGGCTCCGCGCCACACTGAGGAAACGCCGCCAGTCGGTGATTGGCCAGTGCGCTATTTTGAAATTCAAGCCCCCGCCGCCCGCACGCGCGTGGCTTGCGAACTCGAGTGCAGTCGCCCTTTGCAGTTGCGTGACCCGCCAATCCGCCACCAGCGCAGCCAATCGCGGCAGCTGGTGCTGCCGCGCCGCCAGTCAGACCGGCCGCCAGGATCCCAAACAGACAACCGCCGGCGGTTCGATTGGACCGCTTTGCGTCGCACCGATACCAGTCGCTCGCTTGCTTGTTGCAAGAAGCCAGGCTCGATGCGACCTCTGCTTCGATCGCTGCGGCTTTCGCACTACATGCGCGATAGGCGATGCACTTGCTCTGGGCGAGCAGTCGATTCTTTAGCTTCAACGAGTCTGAACGGAGAACCGCCGCGCGCCGTTCATCGCGAGCGATCGCCTTGTCCAACGCGTCTTGGCGCGCCGACGTCGTGGCGACAGAACCACAGCCGAGCATCTGACTCACCAAGAGGACCGGGACTACGGCTAGCGCGATTCGCATGGTGACCTCCGTATCTGACCGCGGCGGGCGAACGCGATTTCGCAGCCGCATCTGCGATCGTCGGTGCCGATGTATCCGTCATCGCTCCAGCTGAACCGACGTCCGCGGACGCATCGCGGACCAGGAGCGTCCAAGTGCGGGGTCACCGCAAACCCTTCAAACTCGCGCGGTCCGTCGCCGGTTCGACCGAGGGGCGCCACCAACTCCGGCATCGGCGCTACCCACGCTGCAGCCAGCCGGAGCGCGCCGCGCTGGCCGACACACAGCCGCATCGCGCAACGTTGTGGCGCAGGCTGCACGTCACACGTCGTTTCGAGAAAGTCGCCGAGTCCGTCGCCGTCGATATCTTGGACCGCCGCCCATTGGGCGCCGTCCACTTCAGCCGGTGGTGCGCAGGGTTCAAGCGCGCGGTGCCAATTGGCTGACCGTGGCGCGGTCGCAGGAGCCGGCGGTGGTAGCAGCGTGTCCCACCGGCCGTACTCGGGACTCGAGGCACCGCCCGAGCTGGAACATCCGCACGCCACGACCAATAGTAAAACTGCGCCCCTCATCGCAACTTCCCAATCTATACATAAGGAGCCGCCAGGGGAATAGCCTCCCCCTCTCCGCTCCCGAAGTCCGCCGCCATGCTCGAAACCGACGTCCAACAGTTCCAACACTTCCTGACGCGTCTGCGGCCGCTCGCCGCCGATCCGATTCGCGAAACGCCGAATGTCCTCGGTCCCACGGTGACGCTCGTAAAACGTTGGCTCACCCGGCACGATCTGGTCGGAATCGCTG
>JAUIKB010001048.1 GCA_030430975.1 Polyangia bacterium | reverse complement strand
CGAGCTTGAGCGTTGCTGGATCCCACCACACGACCTGCACCCCCTCGCAGATTTCGTGGAGCCCGGGCTCCACGCTGTCGGTAGCCGTCAGCGGCGATTCAGCCGTCCGCACCAGGACGCTGTCGTCAGAGAACGCTGGACATGCCGGTGCAGGTTTGGCGTCGCGGCGCGCCGAGCGGGACGGATAAAGGCTCGGGTGCAGCACATCGGCCCAACCAGCGATCGGCTCGTCGCCGACGGCTGGAACGATCAGTAAGTCACGGGCGCGGGTTGCGGCGACGTAGCCAATACGGATCTCTTCGGCCGCATCGTGGCGCAGGACCTCCTCCTGGTGCTCCAACAGATCTTGTGGAACGTGACCGGCAAGTGGTTCGAACCACGTGCGCCGCTCGACATCAATGAACCGCGACGGGCGTTTTGGCGTACGATTGACGGTCGGGTCGCACAGCACGACCGCAGGAAATTCGAGACCTTTGGCAGCGTGAACGGTCATCATACGCACACCGTCGGTTCCTTCTTCGACAACCGGTGCGTCGCCGGCGGTGCCGCTCTCGGCTTGTTCCTCCAGCCAGTCGACGAAGGCGCGAAACGACGTCGCGCCCAGTCGCTCGAACCGCCTGGCCTGATCCAGTAGCCGCATGCAGTTCGCGAGCGCCTGTTCGCCTGTCGGCCAGATGGCGATGCCAGCGTGTGCTCGCGTCGTCGACAGAAAGCGGCCCAGCGTGTCGGCTATGGGGCGATGGTTTCGTCCGCGGTGCAGGCTGCGCAAGAGTTGCAGCGCCTCGTAGACTTCCCGAGTGTGGTCGGTGAGCTTCGCGGCATCGATGGGTGACGATGGATGGAGCGTCCCGAAGGTCTGACGAAACTCGAACAGTTGCGCGTCGGTGAGGGCGATCAGGGGTCCACGCAGAGTCGCGTACACGGCTAGCGTGTCTTCGGGCCACTCGATCGCCGTCAGAACGTTCCGCAGCGCAAGGACCTCTTCGCGCGCGTGATACGAGCGACCGCCGACCAGGACATGGGGTATGCGTCGCGCCTCAAGCGCGCGCACGTAGGGGCGAGTTACATCTTCGCCAAAGCTCTGGAGCGCCCGAAACAGCAAGCAGATGTCCCGTGCCGCAAACGGACGCGTCTGGTCCGCGTCGCCGGTCGTCCAGCCGCTTTCGTTAATCAGCCAGTCGACGAAAGCAGCCACGGCGTCCGGGGTGCTGGCGCGTACCGCCGTCTTGGTTACATCTCGCCAGCCGTAGGGTTCGGGAATCGAGAGCGCAACCACGCTCGGTTGACCGGTCCGCTCCGGACGAAACTCAGCGAGCGCAACGTATTCAGGTTGTTCCTGCGCGGCCGTCTCGCCAAGCTCTTCTGCTTGCGTTGTGGCATGGCCGTCGCCCGCCATCCAGTGCCGGAAGGCGTGGTTGATCGAGCGCTGAATGCTGGGCACGGCGCGAAAGCTCGTGGTAAGCCGGACGAGCTGAGCGCCGTCGTTGAGAAGGCCGCGCTTCAGGCGCTCGTAAAGGGCGACGTCGGCGCGGCGGAATCGGTAGATCGCTTGTTTCGGGTCTCCGACAAGAAACAGTTTACCGGGGGCGATCCGGATATCCGATGGCCATCGAGCGTCGTCGTCGGTGAAGGCCAGCGTCATCAAGAGCTCGGCTTGGAGCGGATCCGTATCCTGGAATTCGTCGACGAAGATATGGGTGACGCGTCGGCGCAGGTCGCTGCGTATCGTGGCGTCGTCTCTGAGCAGCCGGACGGCGCACAGCTGAAGGTCCAAGTAGTCCAGCACGCCTGCTTTGTGTTTGAGCGACTCGTACTGGTCGACGACTGGCCACAGGGCGCTCCGGAGCTTCGCAGCTAGGTCCGTGCCCGTCGTGAGTTCGAACCGCGAGATTTCTTCACGCACTTCGTCGCGAAGGGTGAGCGTGTCAGCTCGCGGGGCACCGCCAAATTCGCCACGCCCCTTTCGTGACCAGACGTCCCGGTTGCGACCCAACGCGACGATGTGGGCCTCGAGCTGGTCGAGCTCGGAGGCCTGGACGGTGGAGCCGTGTTCGTCGACGAGTTCCACGACGGCTGCGAGTGCTTGGCTTAGGTAGTCGCGTGGGTTGGAATGCGCTCGCGCTCGCGTAGCCAGGCTGTTTAGGTGTGTCAGAATGCGCTGGGCGTCACCGGCGCGATCGATGCTGGGAGCGGTCCACTCACCATCAAAGTCGCGTCGGTCGATCAAACGCTTGGCCGCTGTCAAGAGTTGCGAACGCGGTCCGAACTGGCCGAAGCGCCGGCGGTGAAGCAGGCGTCGGACGCCCTCACTTGGCGCCCCAAGTTCACGTTGAAACCAAGCGTCGAACGCCTGATCCAGCAGTTCACCGGCTCGTCCTTCGTCCATGACTTCGAAAGCCGGATCGACGCACGCCTCTACGGGGCGGCTCCGAAGCAAGTCGGCGCAAAAGGCGTGAATCGTTCCGATGTGCGCGGTCTCGAGCTGCGCGAGCGCGAGATCGAGGCGCTGTCGTTCGGTCGCTCCATCACTTGC
>JAUIKB010001047.1 GCA_030430975.1 Polyangia bacterium | reverse complement strand
TCGCTCTGCATCCGTGCAACCGATTCCGACGCAACCTGCGCTTTCCCGCAGCGAACACTCCGATTCGTTTCCATTTATACTCAACGGCGCGGCACCTCGCATCCTGTTCACAGTTGGACAGTCGTTCTGAGGGTGGCACGGCGTCGGCTGCAGCGCGGCTTCGATCGCCTGTTCGTAAATATTGCCAATTTTCTCTGGAATAAAATGACAGCGCCGCACGTCGCCCGCCCCGTCCACGGTGAAGCTGGTGTCCCCCGCTCGGCACAGCTTGCCGAAGCTGGCATAACGGTGACGGTTCAGGTCGAAGTACGGATCGCTCCGCCGGACACGTTCGATTCACGTTCAGGACACGAGGCCGCCGAAGCGAATGCGCCGCCAACCCCGCCCCCCTTCTACAGAACGCCACCATCTACGGTGCTAGGATTCGAACGGGAGGTCTGGGATGAAGCGCCACAGTCTGGTCGTACTGACGATCGCTTTGACTGCTCTCGGTTGTGGAAAAACCGACGAACAGGATGAGTCGAGCGGAGGCGGCGGCTCATCGTCGGCAACGGGCGGTACCGGCGCGTCAGGAGGCGATGGCGCCACGTCAGGGATGGCTGGCCGGGGCTGGCGGCGCCAGCCCTTGTCAGCCTGCGGGCGAGAACTGCATGTACAACGGTCAGTGTTGCAGCGCCGCGTGCTCAAACACCAAGTGAGGGTGTGTGAGTGGTCCACGACACCTCTAGCTGGTAAGACGAGCTGGGCGACAATGTACCGAGGACGGCCATCGAGGACGGACGAACAAGAGCCCCGCTGAACCGGACTTCCGAGCGCCCCAGTCACAGCATCGAGCTGGAGGATTACGCCGGGCCACGACTGCCCGGACAAGAATTGATCATCAACAGCGCGTGGCAGGGACGCGGGCACGCGGCAGCGATGGTCGCATCGCCGCTCGCGCACCTGGGGGGTAGGTCCAGGGAAGTTCGATTCGCGGGCGACTACGGCCGTCGCTATAGTCGGCATGCCTCGAACCCTCAACGCTTTCACATGGACAACTACAGAAGTTCCGAGAACATACGACCAGACCGCGACTTCGAGTACGGACCGTTTCCGGCCGCGCGGTCCAATCTCATCATCATCGCGGTCGGGCTCGTGATCGGTCTCGGTGTCGTGATCGAGGGGTTGAGCGAGGGCAGATTGAGCTGCGGCCCGACACACTGCAACTGGCGACCTCGTCACTGGTTCAGCGCAGGCTCCAAAACCGTCGAGCGGCCACTCCTCCGTGGGGTCACCACTCAGCGACGCAAAGACGTCGACAACCCGAAGACTGAGATCCGGCTCGACGCAGGGCCGCAGACCGTGCTGATCGCCAACACCACGTCACGCCGCGCCCTGGCATTTCGACGGACCGTCAACGACGCTCTCGCGAAGAGCGCCCCTACGTTCACGGCGACATTGCCGGCGCAGCGTGGCATGGCTTACGCCGGACTCGCTGGGATTTTGATCTGCCTCGGCGTGCTGATCTTCACGTTGGGCCGCAGAGGCACCGTTCACGTCCACGTCGGACCACGCACCGTGGCAATCAGGCGGCGGCGATGGGGCCGCTTAGGGCCTGCCACCGAACTGTCAACAGTCGACATCGCAGGGGTGGAGCTCGACGTTCTCAAAGACCGCGACAATCCGTTCACTGTGCGCGTCGTCTTGGAGCTGAACGACGGGACAAGAAGACCTCTCAGCGCACACCACCTGCCACCGGGCCCGTACCACGAGGCGTTCCGGGAAGAACTCTCACACGCACTCGAGAGCGTTCGACCGCGCGCGCGTCGCGTGGTGACGCCAGACGTGTGAGGACTATACGTCTGTAACCTGGATGGCGATTCTACACCTTCCAACGGGTCCATACCTTTCTTGACTTGTCAGGGTGAGGCTGGTCCGAGCCACGCGACGGCGCCGACAAGACGCTGAAGCGACTCCTGGATCTCCGTGCAGACGTGCACGCCGTCGACGATGACGGTTGGACGGCGCTGCACCACGCGGCCGAGGTGGGCGCCGAGAAGTGCGTGCGCCGCCTCCTGCGCGCCGGAGCCAAGGACAGCCCGGCAAAGGATGGCCAAACGGCGCTGGCGCTGGCCCGGAACTACGGACACGACACGCTCGCGAGCGTCCTGGAGAAAGCCGCCAAGCGTTAGCGGTCGGTCGGCGGCGCAGGAAAAACGGTGCGGTCAGCCTAGCGGAACGGCAACCAGCGACGCTTCGGCTCGAGCGCCTGGAGCTCACGGCGCACGAGTCCTTGAAACGCTGTCTCGATCACGGTGGTGATCGTAACGAAAGCGACCGACACGGCAGCCGATTTTCCAAGACGAATCATACAGCGTGCGATTCGCATCCCGATACTTCGGTGGCGCGCTAGCCTTGTGTCATAGACTTCCGCGAATTCGGCACAGGTCGCATCCTGTCGACCGAGGCGGCGGCAACATCGTCGTGCAGGCCGTGGCGAGAGTGGCCGAACCCGAAAGCCGATGAAACCCCGGCGCAGCTTGCGTTTCCCGTGA
>JAUIKB010001046.1 GCA_030430975.1 Polyangia bacterium | reverse complement strand
GTGGGTCGCCGTGATGATCGACTCAGCGCAACCCGTCAAAGCGCCCGACCTCGCGAGTGAGCCAAGCTGAGCTCATCAGTGACGCTTGCTGCTGACCACACGCCTGATGTCGGCTGCCAGGTCGGCTGGTGTAAATGGCGGGCGGAATAGCGCCCGGAGCCTCAAGCCTGGACCGACCAACGCGATGACGTTGGTATGCGGTAGGAACGCTTCAGTATTTCTGGTGTTGAAACGCGCGGAGCTTGTCGATGACGTCGTGAAACCGAGCGACTCAAAGGAGCGTGCCAGGGCGCTCCGCTGGCCCGTCAATCCCACCGGGGCCGGATTGAACCGCTTCAGGTACTCGGCGAGGCGCCGCGGATCGTCGCGTTCCGGATCGACCGTGACGAATACGATCCGGAGCGACGCCGGTAGTGCGGCCGTTCGAGCGCGCGCGGCGGCATCGGAGAGCGTCGTCAGCGTGGTTGGGCAGACCGTCGGGCACGACGTGAAGCCGGAATAGACGAGGCTCCAGCCGTCGACGAACGCTCGGTCGGCGACGGTACCGTCGGTCGAGACCAAACCGACAAACGACACGTCCCGATCGATGTCTTCGATTACATGTTGACCGTCGTCAGGAGATTCGGATGCGAGGAGGTTCCTGAGCGGCTCGCTGAGCAACGCGCCGGACAGCAGCGCGATCGCGACTATCGAAGCCCGCGTCCTGTCGAACACGCTAACCATCCTGTCGGGTCGTTCGGCACGCCCACGTGGCGAGCGCGACGGCCAGCACGCTCGGTGCCGTGACGCCTAGAAAGTCTCGAAGCAGCGCCGCTGGGGCGCAGATGCCCGTTGCGACCTCCCACACGTGAAAGAGCGAGTGGCACGCATGCCAGGCTGCGGCAGTCGTCCAAAGCGCAGGTCGGCCCGATCGGCTCAGCACGCCGGCGGCGACCGCAACCGAGGTTGCGACGTAGATGAAGCCGATGTCTCGGATGAAATGTTGATTGAACGGTCCGGTTTCGGCAACGCCCGGAACCCGCCAGTACCAGCGTTCCGGCGCCGAGATCATCCACAGACCATTGCCGGCAAACAGAGTCGTGAGTAGCCCTGCGCCGATCGTGATCGAGATCGGGGGCAGGCGTTTCGAGCGCGGTGACGTCATACGCGTACACACGACGCAGGCCAACGGTTTGTGACAAACGTCGCGTGTAGAGATACACTTTTTTGACGCGGCGATCGGAAGCGTCGAAGGGTGGCCGAATGCATCTAGTGCGCTGTTGAAACTGGGCCGGTGCGAACGCCTATCCGTGGGTGTGCATCGTCGACGAAGATCTGGTGGCCCGCCCACCGACCGCCAAGGAACTGACCGTAGCCGAGGTGCTCGTTCAGGCGGCGAACGCCGGCATCATCGCCGTCGGCATCCGATTCGTCGGCGTGATGATCCCGGTATTCCTGCTGCTCATCTTGCCGATGCTGCTGCTGGGTCGCGCGATGTGGCGGCGCATGCAGCGCGTGGTGGCATAGCTTCCATGCGGCGATGAAGTGACCCGTGGTACGCTGCGCGCGATGAAGTTGAACACGCCGGTTATCCTTGCGGGAATGCTGGTGGCCTTCGGGTGTCAATCTAAGCCGAAGGCTGACACCCAGGCTTCCGCCTCATCCCAAGTGAGCACTTCGGCTTCGGTCGCTCCGTCAGCTTCCGCGGCGCCTGCGGTTAGCGCGGCGCCGGCCGTGTCCGCCGACGGCAAGCTCGCCGATGAAAAGCCGCCGGCCGCCACCGGCGGTAAACTCGCGCCAGCCGAGATCCAAAAGGTCGTGCGGGGTCACTTCGCGCAGTACCGCGCCTGTTATGCGGACGCGCTCAAGACGAAGCCAACGCTGCAGGGAACTGTCAAAGTGCGTTTCACGATCGGCAAGGATGGCAAGGTGGGCGTGGTCGGCAACGCTGGGTCCGACCTGCCGGACGTGAATGTCGTGAAGTGCGTCGTCCACGAAACCTATAAGCTCAAGTTCCCAAAGCCGGAGGGTGGCATCGTGACGGTCACGTATCCCATCAAGTTTTCACCGAGCTGAACCAGTCGATGCGAGACGAAGAGAATCGCGTCGGCCGGGTCGCCGATGCTCAGATGCGGGCGCTCGCCGTCGGGTTCGGACTCCCGCTCGTGCCGATGCTGGCGGGCCTGTGGACGAACACGACGAGCCGACCGATCGCGGCGGCCATCTGTCCGAGCGACTCGACCCCGCAGATCGCGCGAAACTACGCGAATCGTCACGGCACCGTGAGCAGTTACCGCATCGAATGTGTCGGTGCGCCCCAAGCGCGACAACCCGGCACCGCTGGGACGTTCATGCTCGTCTACGGCTTCTACCTGTTGGTTCTGCTGCCGGTGCCGATCGCGGGCTACATCGTCTGGAAGCGGTTGGCGCTGGACTAGGCGCGGATGGCTAGCGGCGCCTCATGTCCTGGTCGCCCGGTGTTCGAAACTCGGTTCGGCCGGAGCCGGAAGCTCCGCACGTCGCGTACGGGCGTGTCGAGTGCGCTTGCTATGGAGT
>JAUIKB010000039.1 GCA_030430975.1 Polyangia bacterium | reverse complement strand
GCTGGTTACGACGACGATGCCCATCGACGCGACACCGAGCGCGTCGAGTTGCGTGATGATCGCGCGCAGCTCGAACGGGCGCTTAAAGGCTGCACGAGTCGTACTGAGCGTGAGGTGCGTGACCTGTCCGACGTGGCTGATGAACGTCGTGACGCGGTTGGCCATGCGCTCGAAGAACCCGGGCGCGGGGGGTGGTCCGAATTCCCGGGAGGGCCGCGCCGGTTCGAGATCGGCGTCGTCGGTCATGGCGCTATCGACTCGAACGACGCGACGAGCCGCTCGAATTCCCTGAGCGCAGCGGCGGATGCGGGCGGCGCTATGTACAGGAAGTCATAGACGCAGCCGTTCTTCTTGAGGACGTAAACGACGAACCGCTTGGGCACGCCGTCCAAAGACGCCACCATGTCGGTGCGAAGCGCGTCGCGCCCGTCGAGCTTCAACTCGCGCTGCTCGTTAACGGTACGTTCGGTGAATTGAAGAAACAGGTGGTGGGTTAGCGACTGAAGCGGAACGTCGTCGGCGTCTTTGCCGCACCGCGCGTTAACCGCGATAGTTGCCTGGTCGCGGTCGCTGCGAAACGTGAGCAGCGCGTCTTCGACCTCGATGGGCCGGAAGCCGTCCGAGAGCGCCGCGAGCCGGAAGGTCACGGAACCATTGTCGAACACGCGGCCGTCGTAGCTCGCGCCGCCACAGCCGAGCAGCGCTAGGCCGAGGGCGAGTCCCGCAATGCGAATCTTCTGGCGAATCACAGTTTCAAGTCCAAGCGGGCCGAACCTAGCTGAGTGCTGCAGAAACGCCAACCGCACCCGCTTTGGCGCTACCCTTGCCAACGCGCGGAACCGACCGCAAATTCAGTCCAATTCATGATCCCGATTCGTGACGTCAATCCGATCCGAACGACGCCGTGGGTCACCTACGCGCTGATCATCGCGAACATCGCCGTCTTTCTGTTCGAGTACTCACTGATCCAGGTGGGCGCGTCGTGGGTGATCCCCGGGTATGGGTTGGTGCCGCGACGTTTGGTCGGAGACCCGGTCGGTGAGCTATTTACCGTCTTCACGTCGATGTTCATGCATGGCGGTTGGGCTCACTTGCTCGGCAATATGCTGTTTCTCTACATCTTCGGAGACAACATTGAGGACGCGTTGGGGCATCTCCGGTTCAGTCTGTTCTATGCGATCGGTGGGATAGCGGCCGGCACCGCGCAAGTCGTAGTCGATCCGTCCAGCGCCGTTCCCATGGTGGGCGCGTCTGGGGCGATCGCTGCCGTGCTGGGTGCTTACCTGGTGCTGTACCCTCGCGCCCCGGTTCAGATCTTGAACACCGTGCCGCCGTTGTGGCTGTTCATAGGACTGACGTTCGAAGCGCCCGCGTGGATGGTGCTCGGCTACTGGTTTGTGCTTCAGAATCTGCTTCCGGGCGTCACGTCCTTGGCGCTCCCCAGCGCTGGCGGAGTGGCTTTCTTCGCGCACCTGGGCGGGTTCGTAGCTGGGCTGCTGTTGATACGACCGTTTCGAATCGGGCGACCGCCATCTACCGCGATCGCGTGGCGCGGGTGGCGACCGCCGCCGCAACCGGTTCGCAGCGTGTACCGGATCGACCGGCGTCCGCGCTAGACGCCGATGAATAGCCGGTGCGCGAAGTTCCGCTCGAGCTTGGCTCGAAGGACCTTGTCCGCAGCGGTCTCAATGTCGTACTCGATGCGCTTGAACTCGAAGCGCTTCTTGTCGGAGTCGTACACCGTGAAGCTAGCGCGGTTGTCGTAGTCGCGGGGTTGCCCCACCGATCCCACGCTAACGATATATTTCTTGCCGTCCTCCAGCTCGAAGTCTCCGGCCGGGATTTCTTCGACGGTCGTCTCGGTAAGCGCGAACACCTTGCACAGGTGTGAGTGGCCGATCAGCGTGATGTGGCCGAGTTCCTTGTAGATGGGCAGACACTCTCGGGCTTGCTCGGGCGCGAAGATGTATTCGAACTCTTCCAAGCGGACTGGCGACCCGTGACAGAGGTGCACGCCGATGTCGTTGAGTTCGACTTTGTACGGCAGGCCCCGTAGCCACTCCATGTTTTCGTCGGACAACATCGAGGCGTGAGTGTCCAGGGCTTGGCGGGCGGCTTCGTAGTAGTACGAATAGTCCATCCTGCCTGCCACGGCGGCGTCGTGATTGCCGAGGATCGTAGACTTCGCTTTATCGCGGACGAGGTCGGAGCACTCGTTCGGCGACCCGCCGTAGCCAACCGTGTCGCCGAGACAAAAGTACTCGTCCACACTCTCGTGCGTGTACGCCTCGAACACGGCACTGAGTGCTTCGTAGTTGGCGTGGGTGTCGCTGAAGATGCCGATACGCATCGGAGCGGACAAGGTAACACGGGTCGAATTGTTCAGTGGTGACCAATCGGCATGCAGCCGCTGATCACCTCGACGTCAGTGGACATCGGCGGGCGGTGACAGCTCCGAAAGAGACTGTTTTTCGCGGTTGGCGGTCGAGCCGGACCAAACCCTGAGCGGATGAACCGTAATGTCGGCGGCATTTCGGCGTGCGCTGAGGCATCATCGCCCAGTGTCAGAGCCCCTCCAGCCGGACGATGTGCCGGCGCCCGTCGTTGAACTTGCCGAGAATTGTCGTCAGTACGTGCTGCAGGCGACCGGCGTCGAGCTGGACCACACCTCCGATACGCTGCCGCTGGTCGATCACTATCTAGTCACAGCACGCGACGCCGTGGCGGAGCGCCCAGAAATCCTGCCGCTGACCGCGCGCGCTCTCGGCGCGTACTTCGGCGAGGTGATGCGAGGTGGCCTCGATGCGTTCTGGCGTCTACCGGACGACGATATCGAAAACGGCCTGATCTGCTGTCGGCGCGCGTTCATGGCGTTCTGCCCGGTGGGGATCGCCCACGAGCTACTGGCGCAGTCAACACAGCATTCCGGTTCCGACGGAGCTTTGCGGCTCGCGCCAGAGGATCGCGTCATCGTGGCGGCGCGGCTCGACCTGCTGCCCGAGCTGGAGCCACGCGACTACTACACGTTCTCAACTCGCTACGACTCGCTCGAGATCTCCGAAGCCGCGCTGCGCGCCGCGGCGCTCGAGGGTGGGCAGTCAGACGTGCGGTTTGAGTATGAGGACTACGATGAATACTTCGAGGAAGTGGCGCAGAATCAGTAGCTCGCTACTTTTGATCGCTCTCGGTCTTGGCCGCGGGCCCGATGGTAAGAGTGGCCGGCATAGTGATCGTTTTGGGCTTGCCGATGGTCTGTCCTAGAAAATCGCGCCACTGTGCACGATATTTCCCGCGCTGAAAACCAATTACCGAGACCTCGGATTGCGGTGCCACCCACGTTACCGGGACGGAATCGATCAGGAGGTAGCGCAGCGTGTCCGTGTTGTTCTTGAGCGAAAGGCCCTCGCCGGGTGCGTCGTCCTCTGGCGAGGGCAGATTTGCCACAACACCCGACCGAAACGCTGTGGCGTCGTTTTTACTGATCAGCACGCCCGTAGGCTGAGGTGGGAGTTCGCTGGGTTTGAACAGCGCCGCGCGCGGCGGCACGCGGAGGCCACCGCTGGCGAGGTCTTGGCGGCCTGCGATTTGCGTCGCTTCGAATTCGAGGCCGACCTTGTTGCCAGGCCACGTGAAGGGCGCCTTGAGGGGTACGAGATCGGCCGCGCACGCCGCTGAATTAGGCCGCGCGGCAACCAGCTCGAGCAGCATGCGGCAGAGCAGTTCGCCCCCCGCGCCAGCCGCCACGACTTTTGCCTGAGTTAGCGTGGCCTTGCCCGTGGATGTGCTCACCGACACGTCCTGGGTAGCCATCGTCAGGTGCTTGCCTTTGCCCCCTTGCAACACCTTGCCCGCGACGTCCGGCATGACATCCGCTCGACGTTCCGCGAACAGTGCGCGCAGTCCACCGACAGGCACGACGCGGTAGGCACGGCGGTTAGGCCACACGACGATGTGCCCGAAGCGATCCGACCGGGCACGAATCTCGGAGTTGAGCGGTAGCGGGAACACCGCTGACGTCATGACGAGACGCAGGCGGCCTGCGCTGGCGAGTTCGATGCGAACGTTCGCTTCGAGTCGCTTTTGGATGGTTGTGATCGACGCCACGTCGACCTTGTCACCCGACTTCGGTGTGCCCTGGCCGGGCCAGACGAAGCGCGCCGTCATGGAAACGCCTGCCATCGGCTTGGCGGGCATATCGTCGCTGGGTGGCGCAACCTCAGGTCTGAGCGGCGTCGGTCGCACTTCCTCTTTCGGGACCACCAGTCGTCCGGCGGAGTTGACCGGCACGCCGACCTTGCCGTTCGCGGGTAGCTTGACCGGTTTGCGCGGCGGTCCCGAGGCGAGCGGCGCCGGCAGAATGCTCGCGTTCGGGCTCGGCACCGACCCAGCGGGTTTGGCTCCGGATGGCTGGTCCTTCGCGCAGCCGATCGCCGCTACGCAGCCGAGCAGGGCGAAGACGGCGACGGGTCCGGCCGAATTCATCAGATCTTGAAGTCCGCGATCACATGTACGGCTTCGGCGAGCGGAGGGGCTGTGGGCACGTGCTGCGTGTCGACCAGAAACACCTCTGCTCGTGGGAACAGATCGTGAAATATGTTGCAGTTGCCGGGCTCGTTTTCAAAGCATGCTACGACATTTACGCCCCGTCCGAGCTCCGGCATCACTTCACGCTTGAACTCGTCATCGGGCGTTTCAAAGTCAGGTTTTAGCACGAGCTGCGTGCGCGGTACGCAGATCGGGAACCCGAGGTCGCGCAGACTCTTCAGCGTGCCCAGCGCCATGTTGGGCAAGTCGCGGCCAGTGAAGTAGATGAGGACTCCCCCGGCTTCGTGGCAGGCGCGGGCGAACTCGACGGCGCCTGGGTGTGCGACGTCGTGCTCCATCGCATCGTCGAAGAAGAACCGCGACATCCAGAACTTGAGAGCCTCTTCGTGGAGCGCTTCGTCGTCGATTCCGTAGTTTCGCAGATTGTCGGCCAACAAGTAGTCGAGCTTGTTCGGATCCATGCGCCGCAGCTTTTCGGACGCATCGGGGTGGGCGTTGCGCCAGCGCTCGGCGAGTTCGCGCATGATCGCTGACGTGCGAGGACGGTTGTCGTGGAGCGTTCCGTCCAGGTCGAAGATCACCGCGGCGGGCGTCGCGTGGTCAGCGCCACGACACGCATCGAGCACCGCGTTCAGGAGTTTGGCCTGGTCCTGTGCCGAAACTGGTTTCCGGTCCGCCATGGGCCTGTCATAGGAGCTGCCCCGGGCTCTCGCTAGCGAAATCTTCAGGATGAGCGCGCCGCACCGATCAGATCCGCGACAGTGGTTTCGTTCTGGGAGCAGAACGCCGCGATTCCGTCCATAACGTGCTTCGCAGCGCACGGGTCGGAAAAGCTAGCCGTACCGACCTGGACTGCGCTCGCTCCGGCCATGATGAACTCGAGCGCGTGCTGCCACGTCGCAATACCCCCGATCGCGATGACCGGAATGGACACTGCGCCGCAGAGATCCCAGACGATCCGAAGGGCCACCAGGCGCAGGCGTCGCGTGTTGATGTCGATGGACATGCCGCGGATCGTGTTGATAGCGGTCAGCGCGTCCGCGCCGGCTTCCTCGCAGGCGCGTCCGACAGCGAGAATATCGCCCGCTTCTGGGCTCATTTTGACCCATACCGGTCGCTTGGTGGATTGGCGAACGGCGCGCGTGACCTCGCTGGCTAACTTCGGGTCTTTACCGAATTCGATGCCCCCGACGGTGACGTTTGGGCAGCTGACGTTGAGTTCAATCGCGTGGACGCCGTCTTCGGCCTCAAGTCGCTCCGTGATTTTCACGAAGTCTGCGACCGAGCTGGCGAAGATATTTGCGACCACCGTGACCCCCCGCTCGCGAAGCGTCGGGAGCTTGACGGTGCAGAAGTTTTCGACGCCTACATTCGCTAAGCCGATCGCGTTGAGCATACCCGCCGGCGTTTCACAGATGCGTTCAGGCGGGTTCCCTAGACGCGGCTCGAGGCTGAGACCCTTCGTGCAGATGCCGCCTAAAGTTGCTACGTCGAAAAATTCGTCGTACTCAAGACCATACCCAAAGCAGCCGGATGCGGTCAGCACCGGGTTTGCGAGATCTAGCTCACCGATGCGAACGTTAGAGCCGTTCACTTGGCGCCTCCGGCTGTCGTCGCGACTTTGCGCGGGGCATGGTCGGACCGGCTGAAATCGACGAGGCGCGCATCGATGCACGGTCCGTTCATGCACGCATACAGGTACCCGCCGTCGGTTGTCGGCACAGGGCACCCCAGGCAGACGCCGTAGCCGCAGGCCATGG
The DNA here is from genome assembly GCA_030430975.1 of Polyangia bacterium. Taxonomy (GTDB): domain Bacteria; phylum Myxococcota_A; class Polyangia; order Polyangiales; family Polyangiaceae; genus JAUIKB01. Next base: position 7,508 of record JAUIKB010000039.1, on the reverse strand, counting down.
GTGTTTCGAGGGAAACCTGACACGGCACGTCACGCTTGGCACAGATCGCCGCGACGGCGGCCATCATGCGGTCGGGGCCGCACGTGTACACCTCGGAACCTGCGTCGAGCAGCGATTCGAGCACGTCAGTCACGCGACCTCTTGTGCCGCGGGACCCGTCTTCAGTTGTCAGATGAGTCTCACTAATTTCGCTGAGTTCATCCTCCAACGGCAGATCGCGACTCGAGCGACCACCATAGATGGACAGCGGCGTGGCGCCATCGGCTGCGATCTGTTTGGCGAAGTATAAAAGCGGCGCAATGCCCACGCCGCCCGCAACGAGCACCGGGCGGCGGTTGCGTGAAGGCGGTCGCCAGGTGTTGCCTAACGGCCCGAGTAGCGTGAAGGGTTCACCGGGTTCGGCACGTCCCATGCGTAGCGTGCCCTCGCCGATGACCTTGATGAGGATGCTGGGAGTCGTGCCGCCGGTCAGGTAGCTCATAGGACGGGGCAGCAGCGGCGCGTCGCCCCACTCGGCGCCGCGCACCATGGCGAACTGCCCGGGCTGAGCATCAGAGCCCTCTGGGACGTCGAACGTGAGTACGTGATAGCTTGCCCCAATGCTCTCGCGGTGCAGGAGCGGGGCTGTGATCATGCGACGGGCAGCCATCGGCGCCGTGTGTTCCATACCTGGGTTTCCTTGGGGCTTTTGGGAGTCCGCTAGTGGAAGTCCGCTAGGGAACGACGCAGACTTCGTCACGACCGGGCTGGATCTGGCCCGTCTTGGGGTCGAGCGCAAGCATCATCTCGACAGCGTCTTCGTTGGTCTGCTGATAGTACCCGCGACGAAAGCCCATCGCGACAAAACCGAACTGACGATATAGGCCGATCGCGCCTCGGTTGGAACGTCGGACCTCTAGCAAGAGTAACCGAGCAGAAATTTCTCGAGCAAAGCTCATGAACGCTTGCATGAGGCGCCGTCCGAAGCCGCGCCGACGATGAGCAGCGTCCGTCGCGATGTTGATCAAGTGCAGCTCGTCCGCGACGACCCACGCAAGACAAAACCCGCGAATGGCTCCGTGCTCATCTCGAGCTACCCAAATGCGCGCGTGCTCCCGTTCGAGTTCTGCGCGGACGTCGACGCCAGCGCGTGCCGAGTCCGAGATCGCCTGTACGGACGAAACGTCAGCTCGTTTCATGTACGCGACCTGCATCACGCAAGTGTAACGAACCTTTGCAGGCTTGCGTAGGGTGAACCGTCGCCTAAACGGTCGACGCTAGGGCGACCGCTCGAGCGGCTACTTCGGCGCTGTTCAGAACCAGTCCGAGCTTGCCATCACCCAGCAGCACCGCGCCTCCGTATGGTCCCGCGCGCGTCGCGACGACAGGCAACAGCCTCACGCTTGCGTTCTCACGGTCGCGGATGCGTTCGACGCTCACGCCGATCGGATCCGTCGCGGGTCCGAGCAGTTCGACGATGAAGCGTTCGTTACTAGCCGATAGTCCGAGGCATCGCGCCAGCGTTACGGTCGCATCGCCGTCCTCCAAGAGACGGATCCGACCGATGGAACTGGCCCGAAATCCAAAGTCGCTGCCCCCCGCGCTTACCCAGAGCACCGGTGTAGGTCCGAGTAGCTGTGGCAGTTCCAGGGACGCGCGCAGTCCACGCCCAGACTCTGCGACGCACAGCGTTAGCGAGCCACCAAGCCGGCGCACTTCGCTCAGCGCCATGTCCAGACCGATGCCGCGCCCAGCCAACGGGTCCGCATCGCGGCGCGTCGTGAAGCCAGGGAGAAACAGCAAGCTCAGCAGCTCGCTCTCGGTCAGGTCTTCCACGCGTGAGTGGGGGATTTGCAGTCGCTTGTGCGCCTGTGCACGCACCGCGTCGAGGTCGATGCCGCGCCCGTCGTCTTCGACACGAATGCGCACGGAGCCTCCGACAGTCACAGCGCTGAGGGCGAGCGAACCTGCGGCTGGCAGGCCCGCGGCACGGCGCGTCTCCGGTGCCTCGATACCGTGCGCGACGGCATTCCGCGCGAGCTGAAGCAGGACGACCCGTAGAACGTCGGCCGCTCCGCGATCGACCCGCACGTTGGCACCCGCGGTTGTCCAGCGCACAGACTTGCCCTCCTGCGCTGCGAGGGTTTCAGTTTGCTGGACCACGCTATCGAACACGGGGCCGAGCTGTGCGTTGCGAATCGGCTCCAGCGAGCGTCGGGTGTTGAAAGCAGCCCGGGTGACGCGCCGCGCGCCACGCCGGACCTCGCGCGCTCCGCGTTCGGCGGCGCGCGCGAAGGTGTCCATGCGGGTGGCGACGTGCTCGATCGACTGAAGTGCTTGGGCCGGTGCTCCCCATGGCGTCGGAGGTCCGATCTGGCGTAGGGCTTCTCGCAGCACGACCCCATCGAGCCGCATTCGGGCAGCGGCGTTTTCGGCCAGCGTGGCGGTGCTCGACAACTCGCCCGCCAGAATGTCGGCTCGCGTGACGCGATCGATGATCGATTCGATCTCGCTCGCAGGAACTCGTAGGTCGTCCGATTTGCGTGCCGGGGGCGCGCTGGGGGGTAGGCCCTCGGGCGGTACAGAAGCAGTCGGGCGTCGGAGCCGAGCGAGGCCTTGTTCTGGGTCGTCCACGAGCGTTCGGATCAGGCTGGCGTGATGCGACAGGTCTTCCACCGGCCAGGTGGTGTCGCCGAGCTTGCTGAGGTGCTCCTCCAAGCCGTGGCAATACCAGCTGGTGACATCGTCCGAAGCCGCACCGGCCGCGCCTTTGATCGCGTGCACGCACCGAGGCGCTTCAACCCGCGCGACCTCGGGCGCAGCGGTCGCTAAAGCCGTGAGCTGTTCGAGGTGCGGGGCGACGCTCCGCGCATAGGTGCTGGAGAAGTCAGCCGGTCGCACGCTGGCGCGTAGCGCCCTGGGCGGCCTAGGCCAGCGCGTGTCGAGTGCAGGCAGATCGCTCTGCAGCCGCTGGGCGACTTCCCCGAGCAGTTGCCGAATGGTGGGCAATACCGCGTCGTCACCGGCGCGAAGCAGAGCGCCCGCCTGGGTGAGCACGAGGTGTAAGTCGTGTTCGCCAGCCAAGGCTGCAGAGCCGCGCAGTGCGTGAAGGGAGCGCCGCACGGAGAGGGGTGTCGCGTCAGGTGCGTCGATCAACGCGCGATGGCGCGCGACCTCTTGGGCGAGCAGCGCTCTTAGCGTGCCGTCGTGCGTCACCGGTAATCGTCGGCTTCTTGCTGCAGTTCCGCCAGCGTGCGGCTCAGCGGCTTGAGGGTCGGGTTCAAAGCGCCGCGCGCCGTCGACTGGGCGCCCTTGGCGTTGATGTGCGCGAGGGCGTCGAGCAGCTTCTCCGCGTGGGCCGCGGCGTCGGCGATCCACTTCGCGCTCTCCGGATCGGTTCCGGTCAGGCGCATGAGGTTAGCGCCCAGTTCCTTGAGGCTACGAACGGCCTCGCTTTGTCGGGCCTGAGCGTTCAGGAGTTCGTTGCCCAACGCGCCCGCGCGATCGCGTGATTCCAGCAGCTGTTGTTTGAGCGTGTCGTGTCGTGCTCCGATTTCGTTGGCCGTCGACGTGAGCTCGTCCAAGGCTGAGCTGCTGGTCTCGACGCGACTGGCCAGCTCCTCCGCTACGAGTTGCAGAGCTTGTCCCTGATCGTCGCCGCGGCGCACGCCCTCAAGCCCCGCGTTCAGGCTCATGATGCGGAGCTGTTCCAGCTGGTGGTTCACTTGGTCGCAGGTTGACTGCAGCCGACGGGTAGCGGCGCTCAACAACTTGAGTTGGTCTGTCGTGGCCTCCAGAGCCGCCCGCTGTTGGGTGGTTTGCGCGGTCAGTGCCGAACTCATGTCGAGCGCGCTCTGCGCCTGCTCTGCTGTCGTCTGCTGCAGTGATACGAGCGCGGCGGTTTCCAGCGCCGCCGGGACGACCGGTCGCTCGCCGGGCAACAGCCACGTGGAGGCAGCGCTGATCAGTCGTTGTCGAATCCCCATGCCGCAGCGTCACCCGACGCAACGGGGCCCGCAAGCGGTTCCGTCACAGTGCTGGCGCGGAGGCTTCGGTGAGGTCTTCAAGATCGAGCTCATCGATCCATACGCCGTCGACAAGCGCGCGCTGCGCGTCGACGGCGCAGCGCGCTGGTCCCACCACCTCTAAACCGCGGATGCCGACCAATCCCCCGTCGACGTTGCACAGCACGATGGGACCCGGGATCGCGTCAACGCTGTGTACGCAGACGATCTCTCCATCAGCCCAGGTCAGTCCGAACCCAGCACCGGGCAGCTCGGTGATCGGCCGGTCACCGAGCACTCTGCGCACGCAGCGCGCCGGGATGAAGCGCAGCTCCGACCGACGGCGGACGAGCAGGATCCCGGTTGCGACAGATGAGCCCACGGCAGCATCTTAGACGACTCCCGCGACGCGATGAACGGGCAGGAACCTGCCGCGGGCAGCCGGGGCTAAGGTACGCTTGGGCGGATGCCCGAGGCACCCGACTGGAAAAAGGCGCTTTTGCGCGCAGCTCACAACTTCAAGGAGGGCGACGTCGACGCCGGGCTTCGGCGCCTGGCGAAGCTCGGCGAGCAGCTGGATTCTCCCGAGAACGCGGACGCGGCGGACGGAAAGCTCGAGCTGGCGTGGGCCTGGCGTGAGGCCGGACACCGGGAGGAAGCCCTGGAGTTGCTGGAGCGATACGTGGGACGCTTCGCCGACGATCCCCAGGGGCACTGCGACCTAGGCGATCTGCTGTACGAGCTGGATCGCGGCGAGGACGCAGAGGAAGCGCTCACGATCGCGCTGCAGTTGGATCCCAGTTCCGCCAAGGCTCGGCTGCTCCGCGGAAACGTACGACTGTTCGCTCTGGAAGACCCGAGCGGAGCCGTCGATGACTTGAGCTATCTGAACGCGCACGGTTTGAGCCGCACGAACCTCGCGCGGCGGAACGTGGCGCACCTGCTCGGTGAAGCTTTGGCCGAAATGGACAACCCGGTCGAGGCGATAGTGCAGTTCGAGCTGGCCTTGGACCTCAGCGACGACCCCGAGATCGATGCCGAATTGCATTGCCGGCTCGCCGAGTGCTGCGACCTACAGGGCGATCAGAGCGGCATGCGCCGACATTTGGGGGCGTTCTTGGAGCTCGCGCCGAATATCGATGCATCTAAGGAGTCGGTGCGCTGGGCGATGTCCGAGCTGGAGGGGTTAGCGGAACTGGGGGACTAGCCCTAATCCCACAGTAGGCGCGCCGATAAAGCGCTGCGCTCGGCCTCCGCGCCACCGCCTATCTCACGCACTCTGACCCGTATCTTTGGGTGCTGTATTGTCGGACTAGAGCTAGCGTTTGCGAGCGGGTTTGCCGATCAGGAATGAGCGGCCGGGATTGACGAGTGCGTGGCCACGCACGCCTTGTCGCCCGAGCAACATGCGGAAGCCCATCACATCGCGATTCGTCAGGGTCAATTCGATCGGCCATTGGAAATCGCCGATGCGGATATTGGTTTCGATGACGGGGCGGACCTCTTGCTGACCGTTCGAACTCCGGACGCGACGCTCGTCGGCGAGTCGCGCGTGGGCGTGTATGGGCGAATCGTTGCTACGTTGTTTCGGATGGATGACGAATCGCACCATCTGGACGCCTTTAGCCTTGTAGAACTCGACGTCATCCGCGTGAAGCGCCGACGTCCGGGCTCCCGTATCGATCTTGGCTTTGATCGCGTCGACGCCTAGTTCAGGCAGGCCGACGACCTCCCGCCAACCGACGATGATGTACGGATACTCGGAACGCTTCTTCATGGTGTCTCCGCTATGTGGACGAGCGCGTCTCCGCGATGCACGAGCGCGGTTTTTAACATGCCGATCACAATTCCGTTAAACGGAGCGCGGACTGCGCGCGGCGCGCCGCCGGTGCTATCGACGACCTCGGCTATCGGCTCACCGCTCTGGACCAGGGCGCCGAGCTCGACCAACGTATGGGCGAAGCCGGTGCGACCCGCCCGAACCCACCTGCTGTCTCGACACACCGGTGGCGGGGACGTGGCGGGCGGCGTTTCATCGGGCAGCATATCGGCGCCGCACAAGACGCGCAGCGCGCCGTCGACGCCGATCCGTATCGCCTCTGTGTCGAACCGATGCGCCTCGCCCGCTTCGTAAAGCAAGACGCGCACGCCGGCGTCTCGCGCAGCGGCGCGCAGCGAGCCATCCCGCAGCGTCGCGTGAAGGATCAGCGGCGGGCAGAAGCGAAGCGCCATCGCGTTGGTCTCCTCGTCGTCCATGTCGCAGCGAATCTGCGGCAGGTTCGAGCGACCGTTCGAACCCGTGTGAAAGTCGAGGCCGAAATCCGCCCGCAGCGTGACCTGTTCGTAAAACAGTCGCGCGATACGACCGGCCAATGAACCTCGGCTTGAGCCAGGAAACGACCGGTTGAGGTCGCGGCGGTCTGGCAGATAGCGAGAGCCGTTCGTCACCCCAAAGACATTCACGATCGGCACGGCGAGCACGGTTCCGGCTAGCTTCTTCGGTTTGATCTGGCGGATCAGTCGCCGAACGATTTCGACCCCGTTGAGTTCGTCGCCGTGGATGGCTCCGCTGAACCACGCGGTCGGTCCGGGCTGCCGGCCATGGATCACGACGATCGGCATCGCCGTCCAGGAACCGGCGGCGAGCCGCGCCACCGGTAGGTCGATCTGTTTGCGAGTGCCCGGCTTGATCGTTTCGCCGCCCAGCTCGAATGGTTTCACCAAAGCTAAGCCTTGACCTTGTCCTTGGGGCGACCCTTGTTCGCGTGGTTTTCGATGTATTGGATGATGCGGTTCGCTACATCGACACCCGAGGATTGCTCGATTCCCTCGAGGCCGGGGGAGGAATTGACCTCCATGACGACGGGTCCGTGATTCGACCGCAACATGTCCACGCCGGCGACTTTTAGCCCGAGCGTCTTAGCTGAGCGGATGGCTGTGCTCCGCTCCTCGGGCGTGAGCTTGATCTTGGACGCGGAGCCGCCGCGGTGAAGATTGGACCGAAACTCGCCCTCCGGTCCTTGACGCATCATCGACGCGACGATCTTACCGTCCACGATGAAGGCGCGCAGATCGGCGCCGCCGGCCTCCTTGATGAACTCTTGAACGAGGATATTGGCGTCGAGTTGCCGGAACGCTGCGATAACCGATTCGGCGGCCTTGTCGGTTTCCGCCAGCACCACGCCGACGCCCTGAGTGCCCTCGAGCAGTTTGATGATCAGCGGCGACCCACCAACCAGCTTGATGAGGCCGCCGATGTCCTTGGGCGAGCGCGCGAAGCCGGTGACGGGGAGCCCGATGCCCTGCGCGGCGAGCAGCTGTAGAGCGCGGAGCTTGTCCCGGGAGCGCGAGATCGCCTGCGATTCGTTGGCGGTGAAGACGCCCATCATCTCGAACTGGCGAACGACGGCCGTCCCATAGAACGTCATGGATGCGCCGATGCGCGGTATCACCGCGTCGAACCGAAGGCGCTCATCGTCAAGCAAGACCTTCGGCTTGTGCGACGTAATGTCCATGTAGCACCGC
>JAUIKB010001045.1 GCA_030430975.1 Polyangia bacterium | reverse complement strand
TGCGCCTGTTCGCTGATCGCTCATTCTTCTCGTCTCCGGTGGGGGATGTTTATTGGCGCCCGAACATGGCGCCGGAGTTCGGGGTGAGTCAAGCGCCGTGCGTTACGGCCGAGACGCACGCAAGATACTGCGCTCGATGAGTGGGAGTCGATCTTGACCCCAGAACAACTCATCGTTGACGCGGTAGCTAGGAGCGCCGCACAGCCCGTGCTCTTTGGCACGGCGGGTCTGTTCGAACAGTGCCTCTTTGATCGGCGCCGACTGTGCCTGGTTCAGCAGATCGGTGGAGACACCCGCGGCGTTGCATGCCGCCGTGATGGTTTCGGGGCTCTGCAGGTCCTGGTCGTCGACCCAGTACGCCTGGAACAGTGCGTCCATGAGCCTCAGCTGAGCGGCGAGCTCAAGCTGACGCGCCGCTAGCGTCACGCGTAGCGGTAACAGGGTGCGCATCGGAAATCGGGACGGAAAGTTCAGCGGCACGCTGTACTGCTCTGCAAAGCGATCCATGTCGCGCGCGAGGTAGCGCTGCTTAGCTGGTGCGAAAGTCTGAAGTGGAACGTTGGCGGTGCCGATCTCGTGGATCAGAGCGCCGAGCAGGAACGGTTCCAGTACGAGCTCCGCGCCGGTGCGCTCAGCCAAGGCGGCTACCTGGGTGGCGCCCAGATACGCAAACGGACTCGAGTAGTCGAACCAGAACTCCAAGCGTACCGGAACGGTCCCGGCTGCAGCCGTCGGGACCGGCTCAGGGGATCCGCCCAGAGCGCGTTCCACCTGGTCGAGGCGGTCCTGACCCCAGAACAGTTCGCCATCGACAAACATCGCCGGTGCGCCGAACACCCCGCGCTCGAGCGCCTCGTCGGTCCGGCGGCGTAGCTCGTCGCGCTGGGCATCTGCTTGTTGAACCGCGCCCGCGCCGTCGAGACCAGCGTTAGCCAGCGCCGCTTCGACCACGTCGGGTTTGCTGACGTCGCGACCGTCTTGCCAGTACGCCGCGAACAGCGCACGCGATGCGCTGGCTAGATCGCTGGAAGCCAGCGCCGCTCGAAGCGCTAGCACGGTGCGGTTTGGGTGCGTTTCCGGCATCACGAGCGGCACCGAAAACAGCTCGGCGTAGCGACGCATGTCGAGCATGTTGAGCGCGGCGCGCGGCGCGACCATCACGTTGGGCTCGACGCCGAGCGCTTTGAACACGCCGCCGAGGAGGAATGGCTTGTAGATCAGTTTCGCGCCGGTGCGCTCCGCCAGCGCCGGCAGCTGTGTGGACGCAAGATAGGCGTAGGGACACGAGAAGTCGAAGTAGAACTCCACCTGACGCTCGTCAGTCACCGCGTGCTCCTACGCGATGTCGTCGACGCCGTACGGCTGGCCGTCGATCTCGACGCCGCCGTTCACGGTGACCGCGAACACGCAGCCTTCATCGGTTGCGGTGATCTCGTGCGTGGTGCCCGCGTCGCGAACCGCAACGTCGCCGCGCGTTACGACCGTGCCGTCGCTGTCGACGTAGGTTCCCTCAAGGATGAGCACGGTTTCCTGGCCGATGTGGGTGTGTTCGGGGAAGGTGCAGCCGGCATCGATGCGTACGAAGCCGACATCCGCGCCGGCGGTGAGCGGACCGCCGTCGATGTGCATCAGCTGCACGCCCGGGAACGGCACCGGTTGCCAGGCGGTGGCGTCGTCCAACTTGGCCAGCAGCGCGTCGACCTTCGTTTCGGTGAGGTCTACCAATTCTGCAAACCGTCGCTTGAGGGGCGCGAACCGCTCGGTACCTTGGCCCACGGATGCCAGTAGGCGTTTCCGCAGCTCGGCTGGCGGTTTGACTGGTTCGACCGACTCCGACAGCAGCGCGACGATGTCAGCCATGTCCGCAGTATCGGTTTCATCCGTCAGCGCCTCGAGTAGGAACTCCGGGAGCTTCTCGTCGTTCATGTGACGGCCTCCACTTGTAGTGCGCGGCGCAGCTTGCCAAGAGCTGAAGCGACGCGCGATTTGACGGTGCCGACCGGCGTGCCGATGCGTTCCGCGATTTCCGAGGAACTCAGGCCTTCGAAGTAGCCCAGCATGAGCACCACCCGTTGTTCCTCTGGGAGGCCCCCTAGGGCTTCTCGGAGAGCGCCTCGGTCGGCGGAGGGTCCGTTGCTGGCCGCGCCGGCAAGCTCGTCCAACAGCTGCGGCTCCGTGTGGACGCTGCGTGTGTGTGCTGCGCTCTTCAAGCGGTCGAGCGCTCGCGACCGTGTGCGCAGTAGTAGCCAGGCACGGATCGTCCCGCGCCCGGCGTCGTAGTCAGCGGCCCGGCGCCACGCTTCCACGAACACATCGTGAACGAGATCTTCGGCCTCCGGGCCGCGCTTCAACATGCGGCGCGCAACGGCGAGCATGAGAGGCGCGTGTCGGTCGTAGAGGTCGGCCAGCGCGGACTGATCCCCCTTGGCTACCCGTGCCATGAGCTGCGCGTCGTCGGGCGGCGGGGCCATGGCGCGACGGTAGCAGCGCTCGGCCGTGTCAGCCAACGTGTCGTTGTGAACGGTAATGGGCGGTCTGGCGGCCATGTTC
>JAUIKB010001044.1 GCA_030430975.1 Polyangia bacterium | reverse complement strand
ACGAACACCGCGCTCAGGGGCACCGCGTTGCTCTGCGTCTGCACTGCCGACGCCTGCCTCAGCTTGGTCAGCACCAGCGGCGTCGAGTTGCTCTTCGTCCACGTTGTCGGCGTCGGGTTGGTCTTCGGTCACGCTCGGTCCTTCTCCCTCGGTCGGCAGCCGACCGTGAATCACGCGCGGCTGCCGTGCCGCAGCTTGCGGCACCCCGATGGGATATTACACGTGCGAGGCGCTCAGACGGTCTGATAATGGCCCTAGGTACATGAATTTGCTTATGTATTTGACGTGCCGCTAGCCCGTACCTGGCCGCGCGACCGCCGAGCGGGGCGGCCGGCGATATCCGGCGCCCGTGCTAAATTCGAACCCCATGGTCGCAGCGCTCGCACCCGTCGCCCCCTACCCGGTCCGCTCCCGTTCCGCGGACGACGAGCAGCGCGTGCTCATCGGTGGCGTGCCGTGGGCAACCTACGTCACCCTGCGCGATTCGGTGACGAACCCCGGCGTCCGCATGACGTACCTGAAAGGTTGGCTGGAGATCATGAGCCCGTCCCGCGCGCACGAAGTGACCAAGACGCAGATCGCGCGGCTCTTGGAGCTGTACTGTCTGGAGCGCGACATCCCGCTGTACGGCTACGGTTCCACCACCTTTCGCAACGAGGACAGTGAGCCCGACGAGTGCTACAGCCGAGACGCCGAGCGAGAAGTCCCTGAACTAGCGCTCGAGGTGGTCAAGACGCACGGCACGCTGGACAAACTGGAAGTCTACAGCGGCTTGGGCGTTGGCGAGGTCTGGGTGCACGAGTCCGGAGGCTTCCGCGTTCTGGTCCTGCGCGACGGTCAATACGTCCAGGTTGAGACGAGCGAGCTGTTCCCCCAACTCGATCTGACGCAGCTCGCGACCCTGGCCGAGAGTTCCGACCAGCACGAAGCGCTGCGAGCGTTTCGCGAGTCACTGCGCATCGCCGCCCGGCCAGCAGACCGCTAGACGGCTCGACCCCATACGCTAAGGTCGATGCCATGGGACGGGCGCTATCACGCACCGGTTGGTCGACGGTTATCGGCATGGCGGTCGTCGCATGCAGCGCCGAGCCTGCCGGTCGTCAGGCTTCCGTGACGCCCGCCCCAACCCAAACCGCTCCCGTACCCACGGTAACAAACCAGCCGACCGCGTCCGCTCAGCCCCCACCCGCGCCATCGTCGGACCCGCTGCGGGCTGTGGACGGATCGTTCACCGCGACCCCGCCGCCGAAACTCACCCTGTTCGCGCGCTCGAGCATCGGAGCGTCGCTTTCGCCGGACGGAAAGTCCGCCATCATGGCCGCGAGCGGTCGCGGCGCCACACTCCGCACAGGAAAGACAACCCAACGCATCAAGGTCGGCTACGTCACCGCAAGCAAGTTCAACGCGGACGGCACGCGCTTCGCGCTCGCGACCGAAGCCGGCAACGTCAAGGTCTTTCAAACCTCCGACGGCAAGCTGCTGCGCACCGTCAGGGGCTCACGCCCGATCGCCTTCGTCGATGCAAAGACCATCGCGTTCAAACGACGCTGCGAGGGCTTCGTCGCCGCCGTGAACACACAGGCGCCGCCCAAACGCCTCGGCAAGGCGTGCGGCCGCCTCATCCACACGTCGGCCGACTACAAGTCGTGGCTCGTCGCCGAACACGGACGTTTTCGCTACGGCGTGCTGTACACCTACCGCAAGGCCACGTGGACGTCCTTGCCCGACGGCCGCGAAACCGTCCTGATCCAGGCGACCGACAAATCACCGTTTTTGGAGCCCGTCATGGCTAAGAACGGCGCGCGGCTGTGCTTCCTCGACGGCAACTTCAGCCTGCACTGTTTGGAAACGAAAGCACCCGCAAACGCTCAACGTGTCTGGCCGCTGCCCGGCAAGCCGCTGCTCGTTGGGCGCGACGACCCGCGGGTTCTACGCGGCCCCAAGCTGGACGAATCCGGTAGCCAGCTGCTATTTCGCGTCGGCACCGGGGAGCACTCCCCGCACGACGTGTACGTCGCCGACTTCCAGGCCAATAAGGTCCGCCGCGTCACCCACAGCAGCCGTGAGTGGTGGAGCTTTTTACCGGGCGGTAAGCGAATCGTCGGACACGGCGGCACCGACAAGCTCGTGGTCTATGACCTGGTGCGAAACGTGCGCACCGACATCGGCAAGCCAGGAGAAGAATGGGAGGGCTTGAGCGTTTTTCCTGGGGACGATACGCGCTTCGTCATCGGTAAAGAGCGGGGCGGCACGCGGGACTTGTATCTGGTCGAGCTCAGTTAGCGCTCATCTCAACCCTCGTGCGACGTCGTCGACTCGTCGTCGACGCCCCAACCCAAACGCCAACCCGGCCGCGACCGCCAGCGCCCACGGGTTGGACCACGGTCCGGATCCCGCCGAGGCGTCCAACCGGCGCTTCGAAGCCAGCCTCGCCTCGAGCTCGTCGACGCGTTTCGTCAGCCGAGCATTTAGGCCCTGAATCGCCGCCAGCGCGACGCCATCAGCATCGACCGTCGCGATGTGCTTATCGTCGCTGCCCAGTTTGAACTGGGCG
>JAUIKB010000038.1 GCA_030430975.1 Polyangia bacterium | reverse complement strand
TCACGCGATCGAAGCCGACCTAACTTAGTCTGGTCACGCGGGCCTTAAGCTCGGGTATTCCTTTTGCTTGTTTGCGTAGTCGAGTTCCGTCCGACTTTGCCGCGCCGACTACGAGCAGGTCGGTCAGGTGGGGCCATGTGTCGAGCGACGGTAGTTGGCTCAGCAAGTAGTTGTCGCGAATCGTCAGCGACCGGAGTTCAGTGAGCGCCGACAGCGCATCGACCTGCGCCAGCGCTCCGCTGACTAGCAGCGTCTCGACCGATGTGTACTGCGCGATGACGTCCCCGGCGACCGGGTCGCCGCCGGCGTATACGGTCAGTGATCGCACGCCGGACAGCTCTGGATAGTAGTGCACGCCGCGTCCATCGCACGTTGAGAAGCACAGGTCCACGTCATGACCACAATTGACCGAGCGCACCTGCAGCCGCGCAGCGTTTCCCTCGACGGCGAGATCGAGCGCGGCCGGCAGCTCGAGCGTGACCTCGTGCTGGTCGAGGCGCACACAGAGCGTGCCGATCTGAGCCTTGCTCGCGTCCAGACTGACCGGTGCCTGCGGTGACCAGGTCAGCTTCTCGATCGCGCGCCGCTGGCTCCAGTCCGCGAACCCGATATCGTTTCCGTCGTAGTAAATCCAGCGCGGCCACGGGTAGGCGCCGCGGACGTCGCGCTCGGCGAACGCCCGCCAGTTGAGCACTTGTTCGGGCGTGACTTTGAGCTGCGGCACATCGCGCGCCTGCGGGTGGGGGCCGATGTAGACGTTGCCGACACCCGGTTCGAGTTCGAACGTGTGGCTCGAGGGACCGGTCAGGTCGAGCGTGTGCTGCTGCATCCCAGGCATGTTAACCGTGGCTCGGGATGATGGCGACGGACCATCCGTTGGTCGTAAACCATTATTATTACTTGTTATTTTGAGGCGCCTCCGGATGCTCCAGGAGCGGGCCATCGCAAAACCGGCAACGTCCCGTGAACTGGTTTACGCGTCCCCACAGTTCATTTTCTGGCGGGTTTACGCTTCCCGGGAGTTCACTTTCCGGCGTTGATCAGTAAACCATCAGACTCCGCTCATGACTGGCCGGGCTCCCATCGTTACGATGCGGGTATGAAGTTCCGGATCCTGTTCGCATCAGCCGTAGCTATCGTCGTCGCCATCGCCTGTGGTGACGATGGCGATTCCAATCCAGGGCCCGGTGCATCCGGGAATGGCGGATCCGGCGCGGCGGCCGGCAGCGCGTCGGGGGGCTCAGCGGGCTCGAGCGGCTCGACGTCCGGATCGGGCGGCTCCGTGGCTGGCTCAGGCGGCACGGCGGGCAGCGCTGGCTCGGTGAGCGACGGCGGGCCGGACGCGCCCATGGACGGTTCCGACGCCGAACCCGAACGCCAACTGTCGCTCCTGGCCGGACAACTTGGCGGGCCCGGCTACGTGGATGACGTCGGTCCGGACGCGCGTTTCAACTCGCCTAGGAGCATCGCCATCAGCGGCAATACCGCCTACATCGCCGATACGCAGAACGATCAGGTTCGCACCCTCGATCTGACCACGAAAGCCGTCGGCACGGCGTTCGAAACCCAAAGCGTCCGGTCGGTTGTGTTCGGGTCAGGGACGAAGCTGTACGTCTCGAGCTACACGGCCGTCTACGAATACGACACGGCGACGAGCACGCGCACGTTGCTGGCGGGCCACGAGACGGATTCGGGAAGCGACGATGGCGTCGGCGCGAATGCACGATTCCAAGGCGGAAACGATTTGGCGTTCGACGGTACGGATACGCTCTACATCGCCGATGACGGCAACCACACGGTCCGCAAGCTCGTTTTGTCGACGAAGACGGTTTCGACGTTCGTCGGAACGACCGGCGATGCCGACTACGTCGACGGTATCGGAACCGCCGCCAAGTTCGACGCGCCCAACGCACTGGCGCTCGACGGCGGGACGCTCTACGTCTCGGACTTCCGGAACTTCTTGATCCGCAGCGTCGACGTGGCCAGCCGCACCGTGTCAACGTTGGCTGGCACGCTCGATCAATTCGGCACCGTCGACGGACCCGCCGCGACCGCTCGCTTCGCCAACCCGACGTCGCTATGGCTCGACAACGGTTCGCTGTTCGTCGGCGAGCTCGGCGTGATACGAGCGCTCGACTTGACGACCCAGACCGTGTCGACCGTCGCTGGAGTGCCGTACACAGTAACCGGCCTACGCATTTTCGAGGACGGCACCGGAGCCTCCGCGAGGATGGGTCGGATCGCCGGGGCGGCGATCGCTGGCGGCGTCACGTACGTTGTCGACTCCGAAGGCGCGGCAGTCCGTACGCTGACCGGCGGAACGCTCACGACCATCGCCGGCGCGCTGCCGTCCAAGAACACAACGGATGGTCCGCTCGGTACCGGACGACTCGCCACGCCGCTTGGCATGGACTGGGACGGCGCCAATCGCGTGTTCATCGCCGATCAGGAAGGCCACCGGATTCGTCAGTACGATCGCTCGACCGGCGCCGTGACGACGATCGCAGGCAGCACCGCGGGCTACGCGGACGGTGTCGGCAGCGCCGCCCGCTTTTTTCAGCCGACCGACGTCGCTTTCGATGGTGTGAACAGCCTGTACGTCGGCGGACAGGGCAACTCGGTGATGCGCAAAATCGACCTCACCACGAACGAAGTCACCACAGTGTTGGGACAGCTCGGACAGATGGGCAACGTGGACGGCATCGGTAGCGCCGCGCGCACCAACGGCTCGCGGGGCATCGAGTTCGACGGCGGCACGTACATGTACTTCGTCGACGGCGACTCCGTGCGGCGCCTGAACATCGCGACGAACGAAGCGACCACTATCGCCACCGCCGTCCCGGGCTGCTCCTTTCCGACCGACGTCGCCGTGCAGAACAACTTTGCCTACGTGATGTGGAACGGCCGGATCTGTCGAATCGATCTGACCGATTTTTCTTCAACGCAATGGGCGACGTTGGCGCATAACGCTCGGTCGTTGGCAATCGGCCCGGACGGTGACGTTCTGTACGGCAGCGGCTCCGGGGTCAGTCGCGTCGATCTGACGACCGCCGCGATGACCGAGTTGTTCATGCAGCCCGCCGCGCAGGCCGTGCGCCTCGGCCCGACCAGCACGGCCAGCATCAACTACGCATCGGACGTACTGGCGCTCGGCACCGGTGAGCTCCTACTGCTCGACTCGGATGAACACTCGCTGCTTGAGCTGAAGTAAGCGCGAACGCTGTTCCGGGTGCCTACTGAACCAGTCCCACGCGCGCGGCTTCGGCGTAGCGCTTCAGCTGGGGCGCAACGGTACGGCTGCGGCGCGCCAGGAACTCATCGACCAACCGCGCGGCTCGCTTGCCGTGCGCGTGATGTAGGTGCCCCAGCCCGTGCAGTGCGCTTTCGTTGCATGCCACCGATTCAAGCTCGAGCGCGTAACGCAACACTTCGTACGCGGCGGCGCGGACGGTCACGTTGCCCCGAACGGCGAGAGTACCGATGCCGCCATCCATATCCCACAGCATGTAGCAGGCGCTGCTAAGCGGATTGGCCGGCTCCGGTCCAGCGTCCAGGTGACCGAAGTGATCCGGGCAGCTCGGCTTGAACAAGTCACTGTAGAGCGTTCTGAGCGCCAGGACGGCCTGTTGCTGCTGGTTGACTGGCACGGAACGGCACATTCGGTGAAAGAACTGGCTCTCCATCCCGCCCACGTACCAGAGGCCACGGTTGAGCACCTTGTACGACCACGTCTTCGGGAGCTCGCCGCTGGTTCGAAACAGCCGCTCCATGTAGCGAGCCAGTTGCTCGTTTCCGATGGGTAACTCAGCGCGCTGGCCGTCCGGAGCGAAACAGTCGGCCACCCAGTCGTCGTACGCAGGCGGCCGACTGTCGGCGGTGGACGTCATAGGCGCAGGATAACAAGGCACGAGCAGGGTCGGTTCATTTCTGACCCATCCCCGAAATGCACATTACAACGGCTTCACGGGCACACAGATCTCGACCTCATGCTTGCCCTCTGGATCCTTGTCCGGCTGATTAAGGTAGCGCTCCATCGGCGGGCCGTCCGCGGGCTGGTAGCCGCTATCCGGAAGCCAACCGCCCATCAGCGCGTTCCACGCGTCCGGGTACTGGTTGGCGTCGATGCGAAAGCGCGCGCAGGCGTACTTGCCGCCAGCCATGACCATCGCGCCGATCTCGCCGTCGACCTCGACGTCGCCGCCCACCGCAACGCCCACGCTCGTGCGCAGCTTGCTCTGATCCGTAATCCCCGGATCGTCGTGGTACACGGAAACGAACGTCGCGCTCGGCCCGAGCAGGCCGCGGGGTCCGGCCCACATGGCCAGCTTGCCGAACAGCTGCCCGAATAGCGCGTTGTCACCCTGATAGGGCCCGACGTGGCGCAGATACGCGACCCGTTGCGGCACTAGTTCTTTCACTTCTACTTCTGCTTTGAGTGCGTTTGTCATGTTCGCTCTCCCTTCTGTTTCATGAAGGTAGAGCGCGGCGTCCGTCGCTGCTTTGCCGTCGTTGCGATCCGTTTTGCTCATCTTGCGATCCGCGTCGTCGAGCTTGCGCCAGTCGGTCGCGCTCATGCCGAACTCATTGCGAAACGCGCGCGCGAACGTGGCCGAGCTGGCGAACCCGGTGTCGAGGGCGATCTCGGTAACCGAACGTTTCTCGTCATTCAATAGCTGCGCTGCGGCGCGTTCCAGGCGCAACCGCTGAACGAAGCGCTGCAGCGTTTCGCCCATCATCGCACTGAAGATCCGGTGGAAATGAAATGGCGAGAAACACGCAACTTGCGCCAGCCGGTCGAGCGGAAGCTCTTCGTTAAGGTGCGCCTCAACGAAGTCGATCACCCGATTGATGCGCGCCACGTACTCGGCGCGGTTTTCTCCTTCGGCAGGCATCTCTTTGCGCCGTTTGTCAGATTCCTGAGGTCGCAGAGTACGCCAAACCGCTGCGCCGTTCCAGCGACGTCGCCGTCAACTTGGACTAACGTGATGCGAGCCGATGATCGCCGTCCAAGGACTGACGTTCACTTATCCCCGCGGGTCCGCACCCGCTGTGCGCGACCTGAACTTCGACGTAGCGGACGGCGAAGTGTTCGGCTTCCTCGGGCCGAGCGGCTCCGGCAAGTCCACGACCCAGAACATCCTGACCGGCCTGCTCCGCGACTGGAAGGGTAGCGTCGACCTCGCCGGCAAGCCGCTGCGCAAATGGGGCGGCGATCTGTATCGGACGATCGGCGTCAGCTTCGAACTGCCCAATCACTACCTGAACCTGACCGCCCGCGAGAACCTAGAATACTTCCGTGCGCTGTACGACGGCAACGCGGAAACAGTCGCCGACACGTTGGCACTCGTGGGACTTGAGGACGCCATCGACCAACTCGTGGGTGAGTTCTCGAAGGGAATGAAGAACCGGCTCAACTTTGCACGCAGCCTGCTGCACCGACCCAAACTCTGGTTCCTGGACGAACCGACCTCGGGACTCGATCCGTCCAACGCCGTGCGCATCCGCGAGCTGATCCGTGAACGTCAACAGCAGGGCGTGACGACGCTGATCACCACCCACGACATGCACACCGCCGCCACTGTATGCGATCGGGTCGCGTTCATCGTGGACGGACAGATCGTAGCGATCGACAGTCCCGACGCCCTGCGCCGCGCCCACGGCAAGCGTGAGGTTGAACTGCGCTGGAGTGACGACTCCAGCGCGCAGTTCAGCCTGGACGGACTGGCCGACAACGCGACGTTTCTGGACGCGCTGCGCAAGCCGGACCTCGCTACGATCCACTCCCAAGAGGCAACCCTCGAAGATGTATTCATCGCAGTCACCGGCAGGACGCTGACGTGAGCGTGCTGGCCGCGACCCTCAAGCTCGACGTGCGACTGCAGGCGCGCAGTAAGCTCTACGTGATCGGCATCGTCGTGTCGCTCATGTCGGGGCTGATCGGGCGCTTCATGATCGGTCCTCGCTACGCTTCCGTGGCGCTACCGATCCTGTACTTGCTCAGTCTCGGCGGCACGACGTACGTCTTCGGGGCCTCGACTGTCATCGCGGAAAAGAGTCAGGGCACGCTCCGTGCGCTACGCACCTCGCCGTTAACGGTCAACGCATACCTGGCGTCGAAGCTGCTGACGCTGACGGCGTTTGCCGGACTCGAAGGCGCGCTCTTGCATGCGGTGGGGTTCGGTGGCGTCGCGTTCAACCCGCTTCCGCTGGTGGCCGGCGTGCTGGTCCTGGGATCGCTGTACACGCTGCTCGGCATGGGTCAGGTCGCGTCCCAATCGTCGTTCACGGCGTTTCTGTTCCCGGGCGCGATGCTCGTCACGATGGTCGCGCAACTTCCAGCACTGTCAGCGTTCGACATCGGCCCCACCGCCCTGTGGTACTGCGTGCCGACGCAGGGTCCTTTCCTATTGATCCGCGCGGCTTTTCAGCCACTAGCGACGTGGCAATGGATCTATGCGGTAACCATGTCGTCGGTGACCATCGTCGCGCTCGCGTGGTGGGCCCGCCGGCGCTTCATCCGCTTGATCGGGCTGCAGGTGAGACGGTGAGCTTCCCTCCCATGACCGCGCTCGGCGGCATGTTGCGCACCGACGCACGGCGCATGGCGCGCGACCGATTCCTGATCGCGATGGTGCTATACATCGTCGGTATTTCGGTCGCCATGCGGTGGATCCTGCCGTGGTTAGCCAGCGAACTGCTCACGCGAACCGGGTTCGAGCTGACGCCGTACTACACGCTGATCGTGAGCCACTTGGTGATCCAGTTAACGCCGCTCGCCAGCGGCATCGTGGGAGCCTTCTTGCTCCTAGAAGCGCGCGAGACGCGGATGGTGCGCGCCCTGTTGGTCGCGCCGGTCCCACTAACGACGTACCTGGCGCTGTTGGGGTCGGTGCTGCTGCTAAGCGCCGCCGCGCTCAGCGTCATGCAGGGAGCCGTAATCGGACTCGCTGTGCCACCCTGGCCGGCACTGATCGGTGCGAGCGTCGCGGGCGCGCCCTCCGCCGTGGCGATGGCGCTGTTCGTCGGCGGCATTGCCGGGAACAAGACCGAGGCGGTGGCGTACCTGAAGATCTGCGGGACGCTGCCGCTGATCCCTAGCGCGGCGTATTTCCTTCCGGAACCGTGGCAGTGGATCGCCACCGTTTATCCACCGTACTGGGCGTCGAAGGCGTACTGGATCGCCCACGAGGGAGGCAACTGGGCGCTGTGGGTGGTGGGCGGTGGCGCGTTATCGGCGCTCTGGATGGCGGCGCTGGGTAAGTTCTTTCTCACGACCGCCCGCCGCACGTGAAGCAAGCCGCGCCGTGATCAGGCGGACGTAGTAGGTGTACGAACGTTCATACACTCCAACCACTTGTCTGGTACGCGGATTACCGAACCAGGGCATTCCGATTCGCGGTCCACCGCCTACCCCGACGCAATCTATTTCTGTGGTAATTCAGGGTGGGAGGCCGCCACGGGACGAGCGCGCCGTCCGTAACGGGCGTCTCGGGCCGCACGGGGGTCGACGCCGTGTCGCGCCGGCACCGCGCCCGCCCCGAGACCTGAGCACGTAACGCTAAGAAACGTCGCCGAATGCGCCCATCGCTCATCTGAATTGACACCCGGTCCGGCGTCCGATATCCGCGCGGCGATGACGACGTCCACGGACACGCCACCCGCGTTAGTCGACTTGGCGCAGCTGATCGAACTCGCTCCTGCGGAAATCGCCGGACTGGCGCTGGCCCTGCGTGACCCGGCCCAATACGTCCAGAGCCATCCCCGACTTGAAGACCGAGGCGTCACCGAGCCCTGCGACGGATTAGCGGAGATCGCCTTGAGCGACGCGCTCGATGCCTCTGGGCGGCTGCTGAATCTCGACTGGAAATTCGAAGTCGACGACTTCAAGGCCTCCGTCGACCTCATCCTCGGCTCGGACGAGGAGCGCTGGGACGATCTCGACCTGGAGGAGCTCGAGGACGAAGAGGACGCCATGGCGATGCTCGAGACGTTCGATGAATTCCTTTACGGACAAGGCTACTCGCTGCACCAGATCGCGATCGACGGCGATTGCTACGAGTTCATGCTGATTCCGAACCCCCACTCGAAGCGCGTCGATACACTACTGACGAAGCTAGGCCTGGACGCGGGGCGTTTCACCGGCGAGTAGCGATCGACGGACGTAGCCGATTGGATACAGTAGCGGGATGCCACGCCTGCTCCCGCAGAACTTCTTTCGGCGCGACGCGCTCGATGTCGCGCGCGACCTGCTCGGTCAGGAGCTCCGTCACGGCGAGGTACGACTTCGCATTACGGAGGTGGAGGCGTACCGGTTTCCGAATGACACGGCGAACCACTGCCGCTTCGGTCGGACGAAGCGCAATGAACCGATGTGGGGGCCGCCCGGGCGAGCGTATGTGTACCTCTGCTACGGCATGCATCAGATGCTGAACCTGGTGACGAATCGCGCGGACGAGGGCGCCGCCGTGCTGATCCGCGCGTGCTCGCCGATCGCTGGGCATGCCGTGATCGCCGCGCGCCGCGGCGGGCGCTCGACGCCTGTTGCGCTGACCGGTCCCGGCAAGGTCGGCGCCGCGCTCGGGCTCGATGTGTCGTTCAGTCATCACGCTTGCTATCGGCGCGGGGGACTGGAGGTGCGCGAGGGCGAGCCGCCGACGCGGATCGTCAGCGGGCCGCGCGTTGGGATCGGGTACGCCAGCGAAGCCGACCAGCGGGCGCCATGGCGACTCGCCGAGGCGGACACGCCGTGGGTCAGTCAGCGTAAGACGCTGGCGTAACGGTGCGCTAAGCTGCCGCGCATGCACGTCGCCGGGGGTCGGGTCTTGCTCAGCATCGCGCTAGTCACCGCGTGTGCCCCACATCCAACCGAACCAGCCTCAACCGCAAACGCGACCACGTCGCCGACCACCACGACGCAAGCGAATGCTGCGACCGATGCGCGGTCCGCTGACTCTTGTGAAAGCTGCACGGAGGCTGGCCACGTTTGGTGCACCAAGCCGCGTGGCTGCGTCACGCCGGGCACGGAGTGCAAGGGGCTTCAGCTGCGAGACGAGCCGGCGTGCGTCAATGACTCGGCGTCGGCGTCGGTGTCGAAAATGCACCCGCAAGGAGCTCCGATCACAGGTCGACTCGAGGACTTCCACGGCGTTACTTTCCGTGTGGAACCGAACCGCTGCTATCGGGTGAGTTACACACTCGGACCCCAGGCGAAGTTGGTAGGCGCGCCAGCCACGCCTATGTTTCGCCTAAGGACGGCCGCAGAAACAACGGACCAATTCGGACCACCCGCCACATCCGCGAAGAGCCTCCAGCAGTGTGCATACGCCGCGGGCACACTACGCTTCAGGTTCGTCTACGTCGACCGCTACGTCACGGCGGCCTCGTCCATCGGTACCGGCGACATATCGGTCCAGCTGTACTCGGGACCCGCCCCGCCGCAGAAGCACGCCGCGCCAGCGCCTCCTTCGACCCCGCAGCCGAACCCTACGCGACCACCGCCCCGGCGCAGCTCAGGCGGTGGCTGCTTGACGAGTTGCTTCTTGAACAAAAATGACTGCCGCCAACGCTGCAATCATGGCGGCTCCTCCGGCTCGTCGTTCCGCCGCTGGTGCGCGGACGAGTGCGACCGGCGCGAGACCGACTGCAAACAAGGCTGCATCGACCGGGCGGGGTACTGACGAGGCGTCGCCACGTCCTGAAACAGCCGATGTAGCGCCGTCAGGCGTTGAGTCCGAGGTGGTCCCAAATCGCGTCTGCGTAGCGGCGGCCCTCTTGAACGACGTCCTGGTCGCCGGCCAGGTTGATGAGCCAGGAACCCGGAATGGCGCTTGCCCCGTGCAGCGCGCCGGCGCACGCCCCGACCATCGCGCCGATGGTGTCGGTGTCGCCGCCAATGCCCACGGCAGATTCGACGCATTCGGTGAACCCTCGATGCACCGTGACGGCGACGACGGCGAGCGCGGTCGGAACGGACTCGCGTGCCCGGGTTCGGGTGCCGAGTTCGGCTGCGATGTCAGCAAGCGGCGCGGACCGATTTGCGAGCGTTCGGACGGCGCTCAGCTGCGCGGATAGAGGCCCCGCCGAGTTGCGTAGGAGGCTGACGAAGTGATCGCCGCCGAAGTCTTCGGGTGTTGTGGTCAACAGCTGCCGTACCGCCTCTGCCTGAACGGCCGCTGCACGCCAGCCCTCTTCTGCCGCATGGGTGACGCACGCCGATCGGATGGCGGCGTCCGCAGTTAACGGGGCACTGTCGACGCCGCGACCGACTCGGCGACGGCCAGCGTCATGTCGCCGTCGTCCACCGCGGCAACCGATTGGCACACAGACGCTCGCAACCACGTGCTCAACTTTGATCCCGACGCGGTCCGGCGCGTTCAGTTGTTTCACTCGGTACCCCACGAAGTCGGACACTGGGCGGACATGTTCGAACACGTGGAGCTGCCTTCCGGGGACGACATCGATCTCTGGCAAGCCCTCTGGGACCGCTACTGGCAACGCCCGACCGTGGAACGTGAAGAGTACGCGCATCGCTATGCCGAGGAGCAGATCGCCCGATTAGGTCAGACCGGCGAGGTGCCGTTCGAACGCATCCTCGACCGCGACGCTCTGACAGCCGAAGGCCTGCGCCTCCAGGACTTCATCCTCGAAGCCGACCAAGTGTGACACTATCCGCTCCGTGACGAACACCACCCGCTCCACTGCCACGCTCTTCACGCCGGCTCAGTTCGGCTCCATCGAGATCAAGAATCGTCTGGTGATGGCGCCGATGACACGCAGTCAGTCGCCCGGCCATGTACCCAACGACCGAAACGTCGAGTACTACCGGCGGCGCGCGGCCGGCGGCGTCGGGCTGATCATCAGCGAAGGCACCACGATCGGTCACCCCGCAGCGGACGGGTACCCCGACGTGCCGAGGTTTGCTGGTGATGAAGCGCTCGCTGGTTGGAAGCGCGTCGTCGAAGCGGTGCACGCCGAGGGCGCCAAGATGATTCCGCAGCTGTGGCACGTGGGAAGTGTGCGTAAAGCCGCCGAACAAGAGAATCCGGACGTACCCGGCGTCGGACCATCGGCGATCGTACATCCCGCGAACGCGGATGCGGGGGGCCCGATGCCGGTCGCGATGAGCGAATCCGACATAGCTGAAGTGATCGGGCTATTTGCCGAATCCGCGCGCGCGGCAGAAGCCGCCGGCTTCGACGGCGTCGAGCTGCACGGTGCCCACGCCTATCTGATCGATCAGTTTTTTTGGGAGGCGACGAACCAGCGAACCGATCGTTACGGCGGCGACCTGGTGCAACGCACCACGTTCGCGTGCGAGCTGATCCGCGCGGTGCGTGCCGCTGTGAAACCGGACTTTCCTGTTTGTCTTCGCTATTCTCAGTGGAAACAGGGTGACTACCGCCACAAGATGGCGAAGACCCCCGACGAGCTGGGCGCGTTCCTGGCGCCCCTCGTCGAGGCGGGCGTGGACGTGTTTCACTGCAGCACGCGTCGCTTCAACGACCCGGAGTTCGAGGGTTCGAACCTCAACTTGGCGGGCTGGACGAAAAAGCTGACCGGCAAGCCGACCATCACCGTCGGCAGCATCGGCCTCGATAGCGACTTCTTGCGAACCTTCGCCGGCAAACCCGCCAACGCCGTCGGCATCGATCAACTGATCGAACGGATGGACAACGGCGAGTTCGAATTCGCCGCGATCGGCCGCGCGCTTCTGGCCGACGCCGAATGGCCGAGCAAGCTGAAGCGCGGCGCCGAAAGCGAAGCCGTGGCATTCGAGCCGAAGCATATCGGGGCGTATCCGTAACGTACAACGATGGACGCGACGGTCAGCGTCGAAACGTCGACTTCACGCGGACCGAGCTCAGTACGTACACAATCCAAATGATGCTCGGAAGCGCCATTCCAAACAGTGCACCCGACTGCTCTCTGGTCGGTTCGGGACCGACAGAGTCCACGAACTGGCGTAGTCTTACGACGATCGTGAAGAGCGCCGCCACGACGTAGACGGGCCGAAACGCGCGCTTCTTCTTGAAGAACAAGACGGACGTGACGAGCCAGGCGGCGACCACGACCCCATCGGCGATCGTTGAGCCGGTCGACAAGTCGAGCTTGAGCAGTGTGGTAACCGATCGAAGCAGATCCAGCACGACGCCGAGAAAGAGAAGCACCAGCCACCTGGATGCGCCGGACGTGGGCGCCAAGCCGACGACAGCGTTCTTGGTGGCGACCAAGCCGGAGCGCGCAGCGATCGCGCCATCGCCGTCCTGTCCGAACAGCTCGGCGGGACAAGACTCCGATGAGCGCAAGGCTGTCTGGTTCTAGGCGGGCTATCGCCGACGGGCTCAGTCGACGTGCAACACCGCTTTACCCTGAAACCGGCGCTCGATCAGATCGTCGCACACCCGAGCGACGTTGGACCAGCTACCGCGATCGACGATATCCGCAACCAAGCGGTTGCGCGCGACCAGTTCGAGCAATCGGGGTAGTCGAGCGCTCGGCGGGATGACGTCCGACACAGCGTACAGGTTGAGTCCACGTATAGTCGCGCGCCCTTTGCCCAACATCGCTCCCAAGGGCAGCGCGATCTCAGGACTACCGGTCACGCCGTACGCCACTGCCACACCGTCATCATCTAGCTTAGCGATTGCACGCTGTAGCAGTTGGCCGCCGATGCCGTCGACGACGAGGCGAAAGCCCTCCACATCCGCAAGCTCGGAGCCGTCCGACGTGACGACGACCTGATCCGCACCGAGACTCTCCGCGTACTTTACCTGAGCTTGCTGACGTACCTGAGCGACCACCGTGGTTCCCGCGGCGCGCGCGAGCTGAACGGCAAAGCCGCCGACGCCACCGGTGACGCCCGTCACCAGGGCGCGGCGCCCGATCAGACCGTCACCCCCAGCGTCAATCGCCGCCAGCGCCGTCCCGGCGGCGACCGGCAGCGCGGCGGCGATGTCCAGGCTGACGTCGCTGGGAACCGGCGCGACATCGCGCGCAGGCACAACGACCTTCTGGGCCCAGCCGTCTTGGGCGCGGACGAACGCCACGACGCGCGTTCCCGGTTCGAACCCTGCGCCGCTTTCGACGGTTCCCGCGACGTCCCAGCCGATCGGCGTACCGCTTGGTTTGCCGCTGGCGAACCGCACCTCGCCACGATTGAGGCTGAAGCGCTCAACGCAAATGACGACGTCATCGGATCCGGCCTCGCGAAGCTCCCGCTCGCCGAGCCGAACGTAGCCTTTAACGTCCGGATCGGTGAGGACGGCGCGGATGGTTTCACTCATGCGTCATGGTGTGCGGCAGGCCTAGCGGGATGGCAAGCGTGACCGACGGCGCTGTGAACCACGCCGGTTTTCAGCCGCACACCGTGTGATTCATGAGCTGGCGCAAGCGCAGCGTTCAATGTGTCGATGGCCCATCGCGACCACCGCTTGCTCGCCGGCTTCTCGGCCGTCGCGTTGTTGGCGACGCCATCCTACGCGTCAGCCGCTACCTACTACGTGTGCGGCGAAGCCACAGCGTGCAACACCGGTGCGGGTTCTGGCTGGGCGGACGGCGATGACGCCCGCACCGCCAGCGAAGCAACCAGCCGCACAAGCCCGTGGAAAACCATCGACCACGCTGAAGAGAACGTCGCTCCTGGCGACACCCTGATCGTTGGCGATGGCGTGTACAACACTCGGTCGGACGAAGATCCCAACTTCGTCCTGTTCATGACCAACTCGGGGGCGCCCGACAACCCGATCACGTATCGCGCCGAGAACAAGTGGGGCGCGGTCATCGACGGCAACGGCGTGATGACGAGCGGCGTTTGGTTTCACTGCGCGTCCACTCCGCCGACCTCGCATATCCGCGTCGAGGACTTCGACGTTCGCACCTTGGGCACTC
>JAUIKB010000037.1 GCA_030430975.1 Polyangia bacterium | reverse complement strand
CAACCGCCACTCACACGGTGACCGGCGACACCACCACCGCCAGCCAGACATCGGACGGGAGCTGCGGCTCGTCGTCGTCAAGCGCCAGCGCCAACGACGTGATCTACGCGTTCACGCCCGACACCGCCGGCATCCTTTCGTTTAATCTCGATTCCGACGGCTGGGACTCGCTGCTGTACATCCAGGAGACGTGCGGCAGCGAGGCGAGCGAGCTGGACTGTGACGATAACTACAGCGGCGAGAACGTGAGCGTCCTGGCCGAGGCCGGCAAGACCTACTACGTCGTTGTGGACGGTTGGAGTTCCGCATCGGGAACGTTCACCCTGACGGCCAACATGACTCAGCCCGCCGAAGGCGACCTGTGCCCCGGCGAGGTGCTGCCGATCTCGAGCAACGCAGGGTCGGTGACCGCTAGCTTGGCCGGCGCCACCGACCTGTACAAGGCTACCGACTGCTCATCGGGCACCAGCCCGGGCGCCGATGTCGTGTACGCCGTGACCGCGCCGTCGACCGGCATCATGTCGGTCGCGCTGGATCCAACCGGATTCGACGCGGTCGTCTACGTCCGGACGATCTGTGACAACGCGGCGGCGGAGCTGAAGTGCAAGGATTCTTCGGGGTCGGGCGCAACCGAGTCGTTCACGGTTCCCGTTGTCCAGGGCACGACGTACTACGTGATCGTGGATGGAAACAGCGCCAGCTCGACCGGCACCTACAAGCTCGACGTCGCCTTCCAGTAGGCGTCTCGCATCGAAACGCTCCGCGGCTGGATCTCTTGATCCGGCCGCGCTGCTTTTGTGCATGATGGGCTCGCCGTGTCCGCACCCATGTCCCCGCCGACGATTACGGCGGCTCTCGGTCCTACCAACACCGGGAAGACTCACCACGCCATAGAGCGCATGCTGGAACATGCGTCCGGCATGATCGGGCTGCCGCTGCGGCTGCTGGCGCGTGAGGTGTACGACCGCGTTTCAACCGCTGTCGGCGAAAATGCTGTTGCGCTGATCACCGGAGAAGAAAAGCGCGTACCCCAACGCCCGCGCTACTGGATCTGTACCGTCGAGGCCATGCCGATAGACGTTTCCGTAGAGTTTTTAGCCGTCGACGAGATCCAGTTAGCCGCCGACCGGGAACGCGGTCACGTCTTCACCGACCGGCTATTAAACGCCCGCGGGACTCGTGAGACGTGGTTCATGGGCTCAGACACGATGCGTCCGCTGCTTCAGCGCTTCATTCCCGAAGTGCAGGTGGCGCGGCGTCCACGCCTTTCGACGTTGCGCTACGCGGGCGCCCACGGTGTGGGGAAACTGCCCAGGCGCAGCGCTGTCGTGGCGTTCTCTTTAGATCGGGTCTATTCGATCGCCTCGCGTATCCGCGACCGCCACGGCGGTGTGGCGGTCGTTCTGGGCGCGCTTTCTCCGCGGACGCGCAACGCGCAGGTGGCGCTCTACCAGTCCGGCGAAGTTCGGTACCTGGTCGCGACGGATGCGATCGGCATGGGTTTGAATATGGATATCGACCATGTCGCGTTTGCCGATGTGCGCAAGTTCGACGGCCGCGGCTCCCGCCCGCTATGGCCAGCCGAGCTCGCGCAGATCGCGGGGCGTGCGGGACGCCATCAGTCCGACGGCACGTTCGGAACCCTGCGTGGCGCGGCTCAGCTCGACGACCGCGCCGTCCGTGCGATCGAGTCGCATCGCTTTCCGGCTGTTCGGCGCTTGGTGTGGAGAAACCACGAGCTCGACTTCGAATCCATCGAAACGCTGATCGCCTCGTTGCAGGTTCGACCCTCGAGCGATGAGTTGTCTCTGGTGCATAGAGCGGACGACTACGAGGCGCTGCTGGCGCTCAGTCGCCGACCAGAGGTACGCGCGCTGGCGCAGACAGCGACCGAGGTCCGCGCGCTATGGGAAGTGTGCCAGGTGCCGGACTTTCGTCAGCTGCTCGCCGGTGAACACGAGCGACTGTTGGCGGAGCTTTTCTGTGTCCTGCAGTCCAACGGTCGGATTCCCGCCGACTGGTTCGAGCAGCGGCTGCGCCGGATGGACAACGTAACCGGCGATCTCGATTCGCTAACGACGCGGATCGCCTACGTGCGCACGTGGTCGTACGTGGCGCACAAGTCTGACTGGACCCACGACCCGCCGTCCTGGCGACAGCGCGCAGCTCAACTCGAGGATCGGCTGAGCGATGCGCTCCACGAGAGGTTGGTGGATCGCTTCGTCGATCGGAAGCCGAGCGTAGCCACGGTGGAGATGCCGTCGGCTATCGATCATCCGTTTTCTAAGCTGCTGGAGCTCCGGCAAGCCATGACGCCTCCGGAAGTCCCTCAGGCCAGCGTCTATGATCTAGTCATCGACGCCGAGCACGACGACTTTGGACTGACCGCTGACGGAGAGATCACACATCCCGCCTGTCGGGGCGCGATAGGGCAGCTGCTCGGCGGTGCCGACCTATTGCGTCCGCGTGTGAGGCTGGCGCTGCCTAACGACCTCGGTGCTGGCGTCAAGGCGCGGGTCGATCGTCGGGTCCAAGCATTTGTGCAGGATGTTGTGACGGATTGTCTAGGCGGCGTTCCGATGCTCGCGCGCGAGACGGCCTCCGGCGCTGTGCGCGGACTGGCGTACCAGCTCGGTCAGTCGCTAGGCAGTTTTCCGTCGGCTGCCGCCAAGCCCCTGGTGGACAGTCTCGCGGGGGATGACCGGGCTGCCCTCGAGGCAGTTGGCGTGAAGCTCGGTCGACGCTTCGTCTACCTATCGTCGGCGTTGCGCGGCGCGCGCATCGAGCGGCGGCTAGCGTTGGCGGGGTGCTTCTTTGGCCTGGCCACGATGGACGTGCCGGTTGGGAACGTGTCGTTCTTGCCAGTGGACAAGGGCACGCCGGAACCGTTTTGGAATGCCGTCGGCTACACGCGGGTGGGACCTCGATGCTGTCGCATCGACATCCTGGAGCGCACCCTGGACGAGCTGAGCCAGCTCGGCTCGCAGCTGCCGCT
Source organism: Polyangia bacterium (assembly GCA_030430975.1). Lineage (GTDB taxonomy): Bacteria > Myxococcota_A > Polyangia > Polyangiales > Polyangiaceae > JAUIKB01. The sequence continues at coordinate 10,904 of JAUIKB010000037.1, read as the reverse complement.
CTTGCTGCCAGGGGAGATTCTGGCGCGCTCGGGTTGGCGACGTCGTGAGGTGCCCGCGATGATGCGCGCGCTGGGCTACCGTCAAACGCCCGAAGGCTATAGCGCTGTCGGGCGGCGCCGGCGTCGGCGTCGTCGCCGCTGAGAACTATTTCAGCTTGCCGGTGATGTCGTCACCGATGCCGTCGAGTGCATCGAGCGCCTTCTTGGGCGCTTTCTTGGGCTTTGGCGGAGGTGCGCTGCCGCCCCCCGACTTGCGAGGCGCTCCGCCGCCACTGCGGGCCGCGGTCTTCTCGGGTTCTTTCTTTTCAGCGGCCGGTTTCTTGTCAGGCGGCAGATTGGCGAGCCCCTTACGCGTGAGCTTGAGATGCTCCTGCATTTCTTTCTGCGTCATGCCTTGCGTAGAGACGGGGGCGAGCTCGGGACCGGCGTTCTCGACCTCCTTGGGCTTCATCTTGATGAACAAGCCGATGCAGACGATCAGTCCGATCACGCCGGCGCCGATGCCGATGTAGAGCGGCTTGATGCCGCTAACGGGGATTGCTTCGTCATCGTTGGGTTGGTTCGCCATGTCCTACCTGTTCGTCTAGCAGACTACCTATTGTCTAGCAGAGGCGCCGTGAGCGCGAATGGAGGCAGCATACGCGTTTTCCGTGGGCCGTGCCGCTCTCGCGTGGGCTCACGACCCATTCTTTTGTTCAGCACGTGGCGAAATCGCTTAGAAATCTACTGCAACGGAATCTCATCCGGCTGTCTGAGACGATGCGCTGACCTGGTAAGCTCGGCGGTGGCCAACGGCCGCCCGCATGGAGCTGATCGTTACCCACGACCTGACCGACTTCGACGGATTCGCGTCGGCGGTCGCTGCGCGCAAGTTGTATCCGGGGGCGACGATCGGTCTGGGCAGGCGGCTGTCGCCCGCGCTGCGCGATTATCTCGCCATCCATTCAGACCGCTTCGATGCGAAGCGCTTTAGTGAGATCGATCAAACCCGCGTCTCCAAGTTGATCGTCGTGGATGTTCGCCGTGCCAACCGGCTCAAGGCGTTCGAGGTGCTGAGCAAGCGGATCGCTGAGCGAGACCCGACGCTGGAGATCCACGTCTACGATCACCATTCGACGGGCGACGATGATCTCGTCGCCACGATGGAAGTGGTCGAGCCGGTAGGGTCAGCGACGACGCTACTGGTCGAGCGGATCAAGCAGGCGGGCATCCCCGTCGACGTCGAAGAGGCGACGCTCTTCGCGCTTGGTATCTATGCGGATACAGGCTCGCTCAAGTACCCCGGCACGTCGGGCCGAGATGCACGTGCCGTCGGCTGGCTGCTCGACCAAGGCGGGAATCTCAAGACGCTGAATCGCTACCTACGACCCGCCTACGGGCCTGAAGAGCGTCGCATTCTAACGCTGCTGCTCTCATCGGTTGAGATGATGCGATTCGGTGGGATCGACGTGGGATTTGCGAACGTCGCGGTCGATCGAAGCGCTTCTGGGTTGGGCGAACTGACGTCGCACGCGACAGAGTTTAACGACTGCGCCGCACTCTTCGCCCTGTACACGATTCGTGAAAAACACGTACAGGTCGTTGCCCGCTCGCGGAGCCGCGCCATCGATGCGAGCGCGCTGCTCCGTCCCTTTGGAGGTGGCGGACACGCGAGCGCGGCGGCGGCGTTCGTGAAAGGCGGAAATGCTGATGAGCTGCGCGCGGCGATCGTCGACGCCCTAAACCGAAACCCCCCGAGCCCGCGTCGGGTGGAAGACGTGATGTCGCGCCCCGTGCGCACGGTACCGCCCGACCTGGCGTTGCTCGAGCTCAAACACTCGCTGCCGTCTTGGCGCCATTCCGGGGTACCGGTGGTGCGTGATGGTCAGCTCATCGGGATCATCTCACGACGCGATGTGGAGCGAGCTGAGCGCGCCGGTCGCCTGCACTTACCCGTTGCAAGCTGCATGTCTCAGCATGTGAAGACGACGACACCCGACACGCCGCTAGAGGTAGCGCTGAACGAAATGGAGCAGTCCGGCGTGGGTCGGCTTCCTGTCATGCGGGATGGCAGCGTCGTCGGTATGTTGGCACGCAGCGATCTGCGCGAAATCGTGCTCTATGGTCCGATGTCGGTGCGCAGCCATTGAAATAAGTGCGGACCGCACAGACGCAGCGGTACACAGGACACGGTTGTGGTGCACTCGGTACACGGGGTGCCGCGGGTTTGTCGGGCGAAACTCCGCAATTCACCCGGATCCCAGCCCGTAGCGGAGTTGGTATGATGCATGCATCCGTCTGAGGCATGCCCCACTCTACGGATTCGGATCGCCCCGCAACGCTTGAGTCGGAAACGCGGCTCCGCATCGATTCCGAGATATGTCCGCGAGGCGCGCCGGTGCCGCTGAGCGTGCCATTGATGATCGATGCGGGCGCATGCTGGCGCAAGGCGCGAACGACTCGGCTCAGCGTTGAGGGGGTTCGTTTGAACCGCGACAACGCCATCGCGGAGGGAACCGCGGTGGAAATCTACTTTGAGCTTCCGACCGGCGTGGGCGTCGAAGCCGTCGGCACGCTTCGCCATGACGGTTCCGGTACAGTGATCATGTTTCGGGACCTTGGAGCTGCCGAACTGGCGGTCCGAGCGTTCTGTCGTGCGCGGCGTCGTCACCTCAGGGCGGTGGGGTAGTCGCTTGTACGCCGACAGCGTGAGTCGTATCCTCGTGGGATGGCAATCGATCGGTCCTTGCGGCGCGTCCTGATATCCAGCCTAGCGGTCTCTGCAGTCGCGGTGGCTTGCGGTGGCGATGACTCGCCGGTGTTCACTGGCACCGCGGGCTCATCGGGCTCGTCGGGCTCGTCTTCGGGTGGTTCCGGCGCTGTAGCAGGGACGGCGGGGTCGAGCTTCGGCGGGTTTGGGAATAACGGCGGAAGCTCCGGGCAGGGCGGCGCCGGTGCGGGCGGTGTAGCTGGCAGTGGCGCAACGGGCGGGTCTGCCGGAACGTCGGGCTCTGCGGGAAGCGCCGGCAACGCCGGGTCCTCCGGTAGCAGCAGCGGTGGATCGTCCGGCACCGCTGGCAGCGGCGCGAGCGGTGGATCCTCGGGCAGTGCCGGTTCGGGCGGGTCGTCCGGTAGCGGTGGCTCTGCGGGCTCTAGCGGCAGCGCCGGTACGGGCGGGAGCGCCGGTACGGGCGGGAGCGCCGGTACGGGCGGGAGCGCCGGTACAGGCGGTAGCGGTGGCTCCGGCGGCAGTGCCGGTACGGGCGGCAGTGCCGGTACGGGCGGCGGTGCTGGTGCGGGCGGTAGCAGTGGCTCCGGCGGCAGCGCCGGCTCCGGCGGCAGCGCCGGCTCGGGCGGCAGCGGTGGTTCAGGCGGCTCCGGCGGTGTTGTGGGCATCGTGCCCACTGTCACCGGCACTGACTACGAAGTGATCGCGCACGGGGCTGACCTCAAGATAAGCGGAAGCGGGTTCGGTGTGGCAACCGACGTAACCATCGGCGGAGTATCCCAGGACTTCACGATTATTTCCGATTCGGAAATTGTTGTGAAGCAGGTCAAGGACGCGACTCCGCTGGATGCACAGTCCGTACAGGTGGGGGCACCGGACGGTGACTCCAACTCAGCACCAGCGACGGTTGTGCATCTGGTGATCAATGAGCTCGACAGCGACACAACCTCCGGCGACAGCGCTGAGTTCGTGGAGGTCGGAGCCGGCGTCGCGAACGTTTCGCTCGAGGGCTATACCCTTGTGTTCTTTAACGGAGCGCTTGCGAACAACCCGGCGTACTTCCAGGTACACCTCGCCGCGAAAACCAACAGCGTTAGTCTGCTGTTGACCGGTCCCGTAACCGGTTCCTCGATTCCGTGGTCCAACGGTATCCTTCAGAACGGCGCTGATGCGGTTGCGATCTATCAAGGTCGGGCGGCCAGTTTCCCGAACGGTTTCTTGCCGACCACGACCAGACTGCTGGACGCGCTTGTTTACGATACCAACGACTCCGACGATGCAGCGTTGCTGCAGGCGCTGCTTGGAAACGGAGCCGAGGCCGTGCAGATCAACGAGGCGGCAAACGGGTTCGGGCAGTTCGACTCGATCATTCGCTGTAAGGCCGGTCGGTTGGATGGTCAAAATTTCCAGATCACAAATGCACCGACGAACCTGCTGCCGTCGCCGGGCACCGCTAACGGGTGTCCGTAGCGCAGGCGCAGATTTCCGGCGTTCTTCTAGAACTTTCGTCAAACAGCTGTTCCCTGTAGGGTGCTGGTGATGGTGGCTCGACCCAAACCCCCGCTTCCCCGAAGCGCCTCGACATCGGCGACCGAGGTAGACGAGCTCGATCTCGAGTTCGCCGCGGGGCCGCCTAGTGATGACGGGCGAAATCCCGTCGATGCGCTGCTGGGGGACGAAGAATACGACGATCAGACGCAGGTTGAGGCGCAAACGGTGCAACGGCCGGTGCCCAGCGCCGACCCGCTGGCCGCGCTTGACCGAGTGCTCGCGGACGCACCGCGAGCCGGCGGTCAGCCGTTGCCACGCTGGCAGACGTCCGACTCCGTGCCCGACGATGAGCGCCGACCGGCGCTCGCGTTGGCCGACGCGCTCGAACCCGTTTCCGATCCGCAGGAGGTCGACGGCATCCTCGATTCGCTCGAAGCCGAAGCGCAGCGCGAGTTGGCGGAATCGGAGTGGAAAGAAGAGCCGACGAAGATCGCCCGGACCGTTTCGTCGGTCCCGCCGTCGATAGCTCCCTCTGCGCCGCCGGGATCAACGCCGGCCGCTCGTCGCTCCTCCGCGCCGCCTCCGGCGATTCCGCCCGCTCCGGCGGTTCCGGAACTGAAGCCGTCGGTCCCGCCGGATCAGCCCCAAGCGTCCCCTGCGGACGCTGACGTTCTTCAGCCGCGCACGCGGCGCGCACCGTGGCTGATTTCGGGGTTGCTCTTGGGCGCTCTCGGCGGCGCCGGCGGCCTGACCGTCGCTCAGCAGCAAGGGGTGGCGCCCGCGCTCACGAGCGACGCCGCTGCTGTCGGTTCAAACGGGCCGGCTTCGTCGTCGGCCAGCACTTCGCCGCCTGCGGCGGAGCAGACAACCCTTGAGAAGGCGGCGGGCGGCGATGCGTCGGCACTCGAGGCGCTCAAGAAGCGTTCGGACCTCAGCATCGACGAGGCGGTCGCGCTGTCAAAGGGGACCGGCGCACAGCGGTCCGCCGAACTGAGTCGGCTAGAGAAGCGCCTCCAGGCCGATCCAAAGGTGGTTCACGACCCAGGGGTTCAGAAGTCACTGTTGGCGTTCACGCACGATCCGAATACATGGGCGGAGGCGCTGGGAGTGATCGCCCGCACCGACGGGACGTTCGGACCGGACGCGCTCTATCATATCTGGGTGGATACGCCCGGCCGGACGCCGGCAACCGAGTTGGCGCAGCGGTTGGTCATGACAAAGGCCGTCCAGAAGAAAGCGTCTGGAGCGTTGTCTGTCGCGCTGAAGCTCCGCTCTGCAGAAGACTGCGCGGCGCGTAAGGCTCTGCTTCCCGAGGCGAAGAAGGTGGCTGATACCCGCGCCGTGCGTGTTTTGGCGAAGTTCCAGCTGCGAGCAGGTTGTGGCCCGAAGAAGATCCACGACTGCAACCCGTGTCTGCGCAAGACGTTGGCGTTGGCGGAGGCGACGAACGCAGCTCGCGGGCGCCCGGCGCCGCGCTTCAAATAGCGGCGTTGCTTAGAAGTGGTACTTCAACTCGTAGGCGGTGCACTGGCTCGCCCCAGCGTCGTCCACGCTCATGTAGATGCGAGCGTTTTCGTCGGTGAGTGGGCCGCCGCAAGCTAGATTCAGCTCGACCTTGCCCTTCGTTGAGCGGCAGCAGCCGGAGTGACCGTCCGGTGACGTCGCTGGCGAACCCTGAGCGCACGAGATCGACGTCGCGCCGGTGTCGCAGGTTCCGAAGATACAGACGCGCAGGTCCACGTCGATCTCGGCCTCCGGATCGACGAAACAGCCCGTGTCCGAGCCAGCGTAGCGATACCAATCGACGTCGCTCGCGTTGGCGACGTGGGCTTGAACGAACGACGCGTTACTGCCGTCGCAATCACCCAAGGCGCCCAGGCTCGTCGCGTTCGTTTCGCTGTTGTTGGGTTCGAATCCGGTGTCGGCGCACGCCCCTGACGTGCCACCGCTTCCACCGGCACCGCCCATGCCGCCCATGCCGCCGGGCCCGGTTCCAGCCATGCCGCCCATGCCGCCGGGCCCGGTTCCAGCCATGCCGCCGGGTCCGGTTCCAGCCATACCGCCCGCTCCGCCCGGTCCGGCTCCGCCCGGTCCGGCTCCGCCTGGCCCCGCTCCTCCCGGGCCGCTGCCTCCCGGGCCGGCTCCCCCTGGCCCGCTCCCGCCCGGTCCAGCGCCGCCCGGGCCGGCTCCTCCGGGACCACTCCCGCCTGGTCCGGCGCCTCCTGGTCCGACCCCGCCAGCGCCGGCGGTCGCGTCGCACGTTTGCCCGCCGTTCGTGCAGACGGTTCCGTTCGGGCAGCATCCGACGACCGTTCCGCTACCGTCCACGCAGCTGACGGGTTTCGCCGAGGGGCAGGTGCCGCCGGAGTCGTCTTCGCTCGAGCAGCCGCCAGCGACGGTCAGAAGGAGCGGCAATCCCCAGAGCAAGCGTTTCATGGCGCGAGTATGGACGCAAAACGCGCCGGCGACCAATGGTCACCGGCGCGGCGCGTCGTTGCAGGTGAGAATCAGCCGGGGGAGAACTGAATCGGGTAAACGACGGTCACGATGCCGCTCTCAGGACTCGGGAAGGACAGCCCGTAGAAGGAGCGGACGACGCATCCCACCGCGCCGCTGTCCGGCAAGTCTGATCCGCCGTTGGACGCATTCGACACGGCGCCGTCGTTTCCGATGACGAAGCGCACTGTCACGCGACCCGTCAGGTTCGGGTTGTTGCGCAGGGCTTGCTCGTAGCACATCCGAAAGCGTCCGTAGCTCTGGCGAACCACGCGCTGGATAGTCGACGCTGGCAGACGTCCGGACACCGTCGACGTACCGACTCGCACATTGGGAGCCTTAGTCTTGTGTGCGCCCGTGAGTCGGCCATGGCTGTTGCCGAAGCCTTGGCAGTTCGTGGCGCCCGGTGCGCACGACCCGGAGCCGTGCCCAATCGTTCCGATATCGCCCAGGCCGATGCCCTCCCAGCGGCCGCCGCCACCTTCACCGATGCCGGTCAACCCGAGGCCACCGACGCCGCCCGATTCACCGATGTCCTCGCCGAACATGTTGCCCATCGCCGCAATGTCATCTTGGCCCAGGGCCGTGTCCCGCCCGAACGTCGCGGTCGGGTTGTTCGGGTCCGAGGCGATGCCGTTGGCTAAGAGGCCGATCAAACCGAACTCACGTGCCTGTTGTACGAGCTCCGGTCGAGACATGTGCGGGTCAGGATTGCTCTTCGGGCCTTTGAGCTGAAAACGACGGTTGGTCTTCGCGGCGTTGAGCTTGCCCATCTCTCCTTCTTCGTCCTTGGCGCGTTGACCTTCGTCACCCGTCGAGCCATTGGCGTCTTCCGCGGCGGCCTGTTCTTCTTTCGCCTCCTGTTCCCGCTCGGCCTGTGAGGCTAAGTAGGCCTGCATCGCGTACAGTCGGTCCTTGTCCGTGCCCTCGTCATCCGTGAGTCCGAGCGGCGGTACGAACAGCGCCATCGACGCGACGATCGCCGCGTGTGCGAGCGCCGACAGGCCGAAGAACGCCGGCGAACGCTTCTCGAAACCGGCAGCCAATCCCTTGGGTACGCGCTTGCCGGCCGCGACCAGCGCGACGCGGAAGGTGAAGCCGCAGACTTCCAGGTGTGCTTTTGCGCCCGCCGTTAGCGGTACCGCTGATTGTAGCCGGGCGTCATCGGTCGTCATGCGTACGCCTTCGAGTTCGACCCAGCCCTGGGCTCCGCTCGGAATGTGCAGGTGAGGGGTACCTCCGGCGTTGCTGACCAGGTCGAGGCTGTTGACGCCCAGCTCGGAGCTCGGGATGACGTAGTCGGCGTTGGCCGCCTCACCGATCGTGAACGCGCCGTCGGCATCGACGTGGGCCACGTGGAGCATGTTGTCGCCCCACAGCACCATCACCTCGATTTCGTCGGCGTCGGAACGCTCGACTTCCTCGGCTGGGACGGCGGGTGCTGAGCGCACCATCACGTAGCCGTCGGATTCGTCGCCGGTCGGGGTCAGCGCCGCGCCCGCCGAGAACGGATTGAAGGCGTTCGAGTTATCGAAGGAGGTGAAGGGGTTGGTGGCCGGCACGAAAGCGGGTTGAGCTTCGGCCGGCGTCGTGCGCTGGACGGCTGGCTGAGCCTCTGCCGATACCGGCTGTGCACTCACGAACTCTATTTCCACGTTGCCAATTTGGATCCGGTCGCCTTCGACGAGGGCGCGCTTGTTGACGAGCGTGCCGTTGACTCGGGTGCCGCCCTGATTGCCCAAGTCGATGATCTGAACGTCGTCGCAGTTGGCTGCTTCGATGACCGCGTGCATGCGGGCCGCGCCGTCGTCATCGATCTGGAGGTGGCTGTTTGGGTCGCGGCCGACTTTGATCACATCGCGTTCGATGTGCACTGTGCGGGATGAGTCACCACGGGTAATTACAAAGGTCAGCAGCGTACGAGTCATGGTCGTCTCCGTCTTCGCGGTCTTCGCGAGGTGTTTGCCGGACGGCACGAGAGGCTCGTCAGCGTCGCGGCGGTGGTCAGTTCAACTTCGGCTGCCGGGGTCTTGGCGGGCCTCAGTGCGCGTTCTTGAAGGCTTAGACAGGGGGGTCCCCGTTTGGTTCCGCAAAAATTGTTTTGACATTGTTGGGAACAATTCGTGGGCCGTTTCGAGGGGAAACAGCGGGCGTTTACGCGCTTAACGCGTGTCGCTGGGATTTAGCGGCGCGCGAAAGTACGCTCCGCAGGGATGCGCGTTCACTCCGTATTGATGTTGTCGGCTCTGGGTGCGGCGGGCGTGTTTGCCTGCAGCTCTGGCTTGCCGTCCGGGACGCCGCTCGGCGGAAAGGACGAACCGCTCTACGCGAAGATCACGCCCAAAGACGGCGGATTGACTGACGGTGCCGACGCGGCTCCGAGCGCTTCGGCTGGTGCTTCGCCTGGACCTAAGCCGCCGCCAACGCCGCCACCAGCGACCGTCAGCGCGACGCCGGACCCACCGCCCGCGCTCTCCGCGAGCGCCGCGTCGTCGGCGGTAGCCAGCGCTAAGCCTCCCGTGGCCAAGGCACCGGGATGTGACGACTCGAAGGCCAACGTACCCGCGTGCAACCTGCAGCAGCCGACGGGCGAGAAGACGTGCTTCATGTTCGTCGCCGTAGAGATGATGTGCAAGGAGGGCGCCAAGGTGTTCAAACCGAAGGTCGCTGAAAAGCTCGTCACGTGTCTCAACGCGGGCAGCGGCACGGCCGCAATGTGCAAGATCGAGACGGCGGTCGATTGCGTCAAAGACAGCATCGCGCTGGCGTGCCCGGTGAAGACCGCTCCCGCGAACTGCAAAGCGATCATGGACAAGTGCCCCGCGGAAACCGGCCCGCTCAAGACGTTTTGGAACAGGCAAATGTGCGGTCAGGTGCTGTCCGCACTGACCGATGCCAATCGCAAGACGATCGTAGCCTGCATGAAAAAGAAGTGCAGCGTGCAGAAGTGCCTCGGCGAGATAGCGGGCCCGTAGCGCGTGCGAGCACTCGTCGCGGGCATCACCAGCCGGCTTGGAGACGCGGTTGCGCGCGAACTGCATGCTCGCGGCGCTACGGTAACGGGCATCTCCAGGAGCGCCGGCTCCCGTACCAAGCCACCTCATGTTCACGAACAGCGGTCCGTCGACGCGCTGAATGTATCGGAGCTGGCGCTACCGATGCAGGGCGTGACGCACGTGTTCTCGTGTTTGGGTGCGAGCGTGCAACCGACGTTGTCTGGCGGGCGTGCCTCGTTCGATCGCGTCGACGTGCCGGCGAACACCAACTTGATCGCGGCCGCGCGGGATGCTGGCGTCGAGCGTCTCGTGTACGTCAGCGTTGCCGGCCACGAACGCGCCTCCCACCTTAGGTACGTAGCCGCGCACGAGGCCGTCGTGCAGCAGCTCCGATCGAGCGGGTTGAGCTACGGTGTGCTGCGTCCCACGGGGTTTTTCTCGGCCTTCGATTCGATGCTCTCGATGGCTCGCATGGGGCTGATTCCGCTGCTCGGACCGGGCACCGCGCTAACCAATCCGATCGACGATCGCGACCTGGCGTTGGCGGCTGTCGACGTCCTGTGCGCGTCTGAACGGATCGAGCGCGACATCGGCGGGCCTCAGCGGGTGACGCGTCGACGCATCGCCGAGCTCGCGTTTCAGGCCGTCGAGCGAAAGCCGCGCATCCTACCGGTGCCATCGGTGCTGGCGCGCTTCAACGCGTGGTGGATGCGACCGCTGCTACCTCGGCTCGGCGATCTGATCGCGTTTTACAGTCACGTGATGACCCACGATTGCGTCACCGAAGCGCACGGGGAGCGAACTCTCGATGACTACTTCGCTGAGCGCTCGGCCGCCGGTGAGACGCCGCTTGGCTGAGCGCTCGGCCGTGGCTAGGCGCCGCGCGCTGCTGCCAACGCTTCGAGTAGGGCCGGATCGTTCGGTGCGACACTGGGGTCGAAGCGCGCGGTGACCTTCCCGGTGCCGTCGACGACGAACTTGGCGAAGTTCCATTTGATGTCGCCTGCGCCGTCGGGCGCGGTGTCCTGGCCCGTGAGGTGTGCATACAGCGGGTGTCGTCCGTCGCCATTGACCTCCAGCTTGGCGAACAGCGGGAACGAGACGTCGTACTTGGTCGAGCAGAACGACTTGATCTCGTCCGCCGTGCCCGGTTCCTGCCCGCCGAACTGGTTGCACGGGAACGCCAGCACCTCGACTCCTTCGGAGCGGTTGGC
>JAUIKB010000036.1 GCA_030430975.1 Polyangia bacterium | reverse complement strand
CGCGGTGCGGCGCGCGTTGGGCATGCTGCAGGCGCAAGACGGTGCTCATCCGTCTGTGAACCAGGCGATGGAGGCGGTCGCCGGTTCGCTCGGTTTGGTTCACGGACTAACGCAAGCCGCGCCGCAAGCGCCCGTCGCCGCGCCGCAAGCGCCCGTCGCCGCGCCGCAGGCGCCCGTCGCCGCGCCGCAGCCCGTGGCTCAGGCACCGCAGCCGGCACCAGCACAGCAACTCGGCTACCAGCCGACGGCGGCTCAGCCGGCTCAGCCACCCCAACAGCCAGCAGCTCCACAACCGGCAGCCGCTCCGCAGCAACAATGGCAGCCGCAGCCGGGCGCTCCGAATCCGGCCGCGCCCGGCTTGGGTAGCACGGTGGTCATGGCCGATAATCCGGCCGCCCAGCAGCCGTCGGCACAACAGGCGCCAGCGCAGCCGGTGCAGCATCCGCCGGCCCAGCAAGCTCCGGCCGCTGCGCCGCTGCCAAACACGCAGCCATCCGCGCCCCAGGCGGGCCATCAACAGCCTGGACAGGCGCCCGACGTCCAGGTCATGCCGCCCCAGCAGGCGAGCCCTGCCCCGGGCGGCTGGCAACAGCAGCCGCAGCAAGCGGCGCCCGCTCAGGCCTCGGCGGCGGCCGCGGCCGCCGCGGCACCGATGCCCGCGCCCGGCGGCGCTCCCCAAGCGGACGGCGATGTGCTGAGCGTTGAAGCGCCACTGGGCGCGCACAGCCAAACGAACTTTTATAAGGGTCTGTCCGGCAACGACGTCATCGATTCCGGCGGGATCTTCATCGCTACGTACAAGATCCCACCGCTCGGGCAACGACTTCAGATCAAGGTGACACTCCCGGGCGGATACGAGTTCGATGCTGCCGGGGTGGTCGCGTGGAGTCGAGAAGCGCCAAACAGTGGCGCCGACTCGCCGCCGGGCTACGGTGCACGCTTCACCGATGTATCACCGGAGGGACGTCAGCTCGTTTACCGCTACGTGCGCAACCGCGAGCCCCTGTTCCACGACGACCTCTAGCGATCACGCCGGCGTCGCGCTGCGTTCGCCGAGTTGCTAAGCGCGTGCAGGCACCAACCGCAGCAGAGTCGAGCCGTATTCGGAGGTTCTGCTTAGCGGTTTGTTTCGCACTGAGCATCCTGGCCGCGACTCCGGCGGTCCAGGCGGGCGACCCCTATCTGCGTTGGTACACGCTGAGTACCCCGCATTTTCGGATTCACCACCACGGCGGGCTCGGACCCATCGCGCAGCGACTCGGCACGATGGCGGAGGCCGTCCACCGGCGTCTGCTACCCAACCTCGGGTACGAGCCCGATGAGCTAACCCACATCACCCTCGTCGATACGTCTGACTCGGCCAACGGGTCCGCGCGGTCGCTGCCGTACAACCTGACTACGCTGTTTGTTACCGCGCCGGATGACATGTCGGTGCTAGGTGACTACGACGACTGGCTCTTGACGTTGCTCACTCACGAGCATACCCATATATTGCATGTGGATAATCGATCGGGTATCCCCGAGATTCTGAACGCAATTCTAGGGAAAACGTACAGCCCCAACCAAGTGCAGCCGCGCTGGATCCTCGAGGGTCTGGCGACGGCGATGGAGTCGCGTCATACGGGCGGCGGTCCTCGCAGTTTGACATGTACCTGCGTGCTGACGTGCTCGAGGACAACCTCGCCCGTCTCGATCAGATCAGCCATTCCCCCCGGCGCTGGCCTTCGGGCAACCTCTGGTACCTGTATGGGTCCAAGTTCATCGACTACATTCTGAAGACGTACGGGGACTCGACGTACGCCGCCGTCGCCACAGACTACGGTGCGCGCATCGTACCGTGGAGCATCAACCGTTCGATTCGGAGGGTGACAGGCCGCACGTACCCGCAACTGTACAGAGGCTGGGAGAGGTCGCTCAAGCGCAAGTACGGCGCGCAGATAGCGATCGTCAAGAAGCGCGGACTTCGAGAGGGTACCCGGCTCACGCACGGCGGTCGAGTTGCTACGACGCCGCGCTGGATCCCGAAGCGCTGCCGCAAGAAGGGCGAGCGCCCAGGAGTATATTATATCCGAGACGACGGGGTTGATCGTGCCGGTATTTACCGAGTAGATTTGGACGCGCGCGGGAAGTTCTTGAGCAAGAAGATTGTCGCGCGCAGCTCCGGGAAGTTCTTCAATATCGCGCCCGACTGCAGCCTGGTGTTGGAGACGGTTGCAACATCCAGGCGGCTCTACAACTTCTCCGATATCTTTCGTCTTCCCAACGGCAAGCGTGCGACTACCGGCACCGAGCGCGCCCTGAAGCGTTTGACGGTCGGACGGCGTGCGCGGTACCCGGATATCAGCCCCGACGGACGAACGATCGTCTACGTCACCAACAGTCGCGGCACGCAGACGCTCAAGATCGCCGATCTGTCCCCGACCTGGCAGGTGAAACGCGAGCGAACGCTGGTTAAGAGTCGCCAGTTCGAGCAGGCGTTTACGCCGCGGTTCTCACCGAACGGTAAGCGAGTGGCTTACGGTGTCTGGAGGACCGGCGGCTACCGCGACATCCGGGTTGTCGACGTAGAAACCGGCATCCATTTTTCTGTCACGTCGGATAGGGCGCTCGATCAGCAGCCCACTTGGTCAGCCGACGGGCGGTATCTGTACTTTACGTCCGACCGCACCGGCATTGCGAACGTGTACGCGTACGACCTGGCTAAGAAGCGACTCTGGATGGTGACCAACGTTCGGACCGGCGCCTACATGCCGGAGGTGACCCCGGATGGCAAACAGCTTTACTATATAGGATACACTTCAGAGGGCTTCGATCTGTATTCGATGGAGCTCGACCGAAAGCGTTGGATCCGCGCTCCGAAATCGATCATCGTGCGTCCGGACCCGCCCAGCACACCGTCACATGCCCGGTGGCCGGTAAAGAAGTTCACGCCCTGGAGCACGATTCGACCGCGTGCGTATCAGTGGGAGTACGGGTCGACGAGCTTCGGCCAAGCCTTCACGATCTCGACTTCCGGTTCGGATGCGGTCGGGCTCCACTCGTTCGCCGCTAGCGTGACCAAGCCGTTGGACTCTCCGGAGGTGAGCCTCAGTGCGGCGTATGCGTACCGCCAGTTGCCGTTCGATTTCCGTATCAGTGCGTTTCATCGTCCCGTCTTGCGCGGCGGGTATGTCTACGGCGAGCAAGACACGCTGATCACCGAGCGGCTAAACGGAGTGACTTCCGGCATCAGCTACGGCTTGCCTGGCACGTTCGACTTCCAGTCTTTCAATCTGAACTATACCGTTGCGGAGTACGCGTCGGACCTGCCCGTGGGTGATTCGGCAACGCCGTTCTCGCCGGTCACCCGTGAACCAAGCCAGGGCTTTTTGGGCCTACTAAGGCTGGGATACACTTATTCCAACACCGACTCGTTCGTGTATGGGTTCGGTCCGGGCAAGGGGTTTGCTGTCACCGTTGCGGGCGACTACGCGGCTCACGCGTTGGGCAGCGAAACGACGCACACGGCGCTGTCCGCGCGCCTCACGGGGTATTTGACGATGCCCTGGCTGTCCAATCACGTGTTGGCCATGGCCGCGTCGGGCGCGGCGGCGGGCGGCACGTACCCACGTCGCGGCATCTATTCGACGGGCGGCTTCCTGGATACGCCGATTCTGGACGCATTCAATGCGGGCATTACTCAGACGGCGTTTTTGTTAAGAGGGTACGCGCCAGGCAAGTTCATCGGGAATCACTTCAACCTGGTGAACGCCGAGTATCGCTTCCCGATCTGGTACGCAGACCGGGGCATCAGTACGCTGCCGGCTTTTCTGCGTGGGATGCACGGCACCGTTTTCGCCGATTATGGCGGCGCGTTCCGCGATATCGATCTCGACGACCCCTTCGAGGAGTACCACCTCGGCTTGGGCGCGGAGGTGTACTTCGACCTGTTCATCGGCTACTTCGCGCGGGCCGTCGTGCGCGTCGGGTATGCCAGAGGCATGGACGACGAGGCGATTGAGGGCGGGCAGACCTACATGGTCTTGTCTTCGCCGTTTTGATCGCCGGTTTCTTTGCCGATCGAGAACCAGGCTGGTACGCGCCGGTATGCGCACCGCCGGTCTCATCGCAGGCTTCTTCGTCCTAGCCGTCAGCTCATCGGGTTGCTTGCGGCCCTCGTCGCGGGGACAGCTCGTTACGGAGGCGGCGCGGGAAATGAACCTTGCGGCTAGGTTCGGGCGGTTGGACATCGCCGCGGGTCACGCGGCCAAGGGTGCGCGGAAGCACTTCTTGTCCCGTCGATCCCAGTGGGGGCGGGAAATTCGCGTCGTGGACGTCGAGCTTTCGAGCCTCAACATCACCAAAGACGACCGCGCGCTGGTACACGTCGACGTCGCGTGGGTTCGAATGAACGAGGGCGAACTCAAGAGCACTCGAGTCGCACAGGTGTGGCGCGACCAGCGCGGCGGGTGGCTACTGGTGCGTGAGAAGCGCGTGGCCGGTGCGATCGGGCTGTTCGGCGAACCCGTCCGGCCGAAGCGCAAGAAGCAGAGCGGCGATGTGCACTTCCCGTCGAAGACGATTCGGTAGGTTGATCCGTCGCTGGAAAGCGGGCTGGAGCAGCGCCCTGCAGAGCTGAGCTGCGCGTCTGCGCGCTCAACTCAACTCCGTTACTTCTTCTTTTTCTTTGCGCGCTCGGCCTTGCGTGCTTCCGCTTGCTTCTTGAGGCGAGCCTTGCGCTTTGCTTGGCTCTTACGGCGGCGCATCTTTAGCGAATTGCGTGAATCGAATTTAGCCATCTATCATGATCCTGTTGAAAGGGGCTGAGCGGGATAACTGAGGCTCAGCCGAAATGCAAATTCAGCCGCGTTGGGCGTTTGTTCCGTCGGCGCAGGTTGCGTAACCGTGTCTGGGCTCGCCGGCTGCGTGGTGACTCGCCGAGCTGCTGGTCCGATTCAGCCGCTAGATGCGTCTTCGAGTGCGCGTTCCCTATTGCGGACTTCGAGTCGATACCGGCTGTTGACGGTTTCGATGTAGAAGACATCACGCGCGACGAGACGCAGCACACGCTTGACTGGCGTGGTCACGTATTCGTGCATGCCGTCGGAGAACTCGATGACAACAACCGACCCCTTCCGCGGGGCGCGTACGAGTCTCCCAGAAACTGCGCGCGATCCGCGTCCTAGCTTTCTGAGTACGACCTGCACGAGAAAACAGCTTAGCAATCTTGGCCGCCACGTCCAGCACTCCGTGCGCCAGGATCGGCCGGTGCGGACGTTCAGATGTAGGTGTAGTTCGCACGCGGCGTCACGTTCCGAGCACGTGTGGCTCGGCTGGGCGCCCGCGGATTCGCGGCGGCGACCGGTTCGGTCCTACTTGGTTGCGAAGTAGGCCTTGAGCACCTGGGCTGCCAGCTGGGGCCCCTTGATGTGCCAAAGCGGCGTATTAACTACCAAGGCGGCGATCGCGACCTCGGGCTTGTCCGCAGGCGCGAACCCGATGAACCACGTGTAGTGCCGGTTGGCCTTGTGCCGCGTGAGCGTTCCGGTCTTGCCGGCGATCTGCATGGGCCTGCCGACGTAGGGGCGCCCACGCTTGTCGTGGAAGCTCTTGTAAGCAGAGCCGTTGGCGACCGTTTGAACCATCATGCGGCGGACTTCCTCGGCGGTCTCGGGCTTGATAGCTCGCCGTAGGACCTGCGGTTTGCGGGTTTCTTCCCACAGTTTGTCGTTACCTTTGTAGATCGAGCGAATGATCCTGGGCCGCAGCGCGACCCCCTTGTTGGCGACCGTCTGCGCCAGCACCGCTGCCGCGAGGGGCGACAGCGACGTGTGCCAGAATCCGGCTGCCGTCCGCGCGAACTCGACGGGCTCGTCGGGGATTTCGATCTTTGGCGCTTCGTTTTTCGCCACAAACGGCACGGGCGCGCCGAATCCGAACGCGCCCCCCATCTCCCGGAGGTTTTCCGGCGTGATGTGTTTCTGAGCCAGGCGTCCGAAAACGACGTTGAGGCTACGCCCCATGGCCGACGCGAGCGACGCGCACCACTTGTCTCGTTTCGGGTTGTCCTTGAGCTCCGCGGCCGTGATGCCGCTTCGGCCGCCGCGATAGCACTGCTCGGTCTTGTGGTTCAGGCCACCGAATTCGACCAGCGCCGAGCCCGTGACCACTTTGAAGACGCTCGCAGCTGGCGGCTCCGCGCGCACATTCACGTCGAACTTCTTCCCCTTGTGGACGTGGCTGGCGTAGGCGAGCAGGTTTCCCGTGCGTACGTCCATCACCACGACGCCGGCTTCAGGCACGCGGTAGCGCTTCATTTGCGCCTTGGCGGCGCGCTGCACGACCGGATCCAGCGTCAGCTCCGCGGTCCGTCCGCCCGGCAGCGGGGTGATCACTCGTCGCGGTTTGAGCGTGAGTCGCGTCAAGTCGAGGCCCTCGAGGCTCGGCGCCTTTGGGGGTGCCTGCGCAGCCAGTTTTCGGAGCGGGTTCTTAACGTCGACCTTTCCGCGCACAATCGGCACCAACGCCGCGATCAGGCCTGCTGCAACACCTATTCCTAGCCAACGCCGCCATTGCTGCATGTCGGTTGGCCTACCTGCTGAATTCCGCGTTGGACAAGAAAGCGGGGTAGACTGCGGCTCGATGGCCGCCGACTCTGAGACCGCTAGCTTCATCGTCGAAAGCACCGCCGTGCTGCGGGCGCTTTCGGGGCCGCGCGGGGCACTTCTCGACTCCGTGGCCAAGCACAGCGGGACCGACATCAGCTTACGTGGGAACAAGGTGCTCTTGGCCGGGGCCGAGGCCGACGTCGACGTTGCGCGTCGCTTCCTGGCAGACGCCGCTCTGCTGTTGGACCGCGGCATGGATGTGGACGCCCCGGATGTTGCTCCGGCGCTTGCCTCCTTCCGTCTCGACCCGGATCTGACGCTGATGACATTGGTCGATGCTGCGATCCCAGTGGCGCCGAAGCGACGACCCGTCGTTCCCAAGACCCCGCGCCAACGCCAGTACGTTAACCAGATCCGTCAGCACGACCTGACGTTTGGTATCGGTCCGGCCGGCACCGGGAAGACCTACCTCGCCATGGCGATGGGCGTGAGCGAACTGATCCAGCGCCGCGTCAAGCGCATCATCCTGACGCGGCCCGCTGTCGAGGCGGGCGAGAAGCTCGGGTATCTTCCTGGAGATCTCGCAGAAAAGGTGAACCCTTACCTGCGCCCGCTGTATGACGCTCTGCACGACATGATGGAGTTCGAGAAAGTCGAGCAGCTGCGCGAGCGGGGTCAGATCGAGGTCGCGCCGCTCGCCTTCATGCGCGGCCGAACTCTCAACAACTCCTTCATCATTCTCGATGAGGCACAGAACGCCACGAGCGAGCAGATGCGGATGTTCCTCACCCGCCTAGGCTTCTCGTCCAAAGCGGTGGTTACGGGGGACGTGACGCAGACCGATCTTCCGACCGGTGCCCGTAGCGGTTTGCGGGAAGCGCGCCAGCTACTCACCGGCATCGAAGGTATTGCGTTTTGCCGCTTCTCCGACAGCGATGTGGTTCGCCATTCGCTCGTTCAGAAGATCGTCGTCGCGTATGAGCGGCGCGACGAAGAAGTGAGGCTTGAGCGCGAGGCGCGCGACGGCCGCGAAGGTTCGACTGCGGGGAAGCATTCGAGTGGCGGCGATACCTAAGCTCTCGGAGTCCGGGCAGGCGCTCGCCGATTCGATGGCGACCATCGGCGCGCGGATGGCGGCGCTGCCGAGTCTCTCGGATGCTTCCGTCGGCATGCCCCACCCGACGATCGTGGCGATCCGCCGCGACGAGTTCCGAGTGCTGATCATCGCCGCAGAGGTGTGGGACCGGTGCCGAGATCTGCTATCGCCGTTTGCCGATGACCTGGCCCGTTTCACCGCCCGGTTAGTTGTGGTGGGCACACCACGGGACCCGGATCTTTCCGCTGCGCTCAATCGCGGCGTGGGTGCTCTGCTGAGCGAAGATCCGACCGATGAGCAGTTCTTAGTAGCGTTCCACCAAGCGTTTGAGTTCATGGCGGCTAAGGCGCGCAGCGAAAGCCGAGGCAAGTGGCTGAACCGCTACCGCTACGAGCTCGGCGAGCTGATCGAGATCTCCCGCGCCCTGACGACCGAGCGTGAGATCAAGAAGCTGCTCGATCTGATCTTGGAGAAGAGCCGGTTCGTGACGGGAGCCGACGCAGGCAGTGTCTACGTTGTCGAGGGTGACGACCGCGACCTGCATCGACGCCAGCTCAGGTTCAAGCTCAGTCAGAACGATTCGCTGTCGTTTGATTCCAGCGAATTTACCATGCCAATAAGCCGCGGGAGCATGGCTGGGTACGTTGCGCTCGAGCAGACGCAGGTCAACATCGCCGATGTGTATCGCATGCCAGCGGGTGCGCCGTTCGGCTTCGACAGGAGCTTCGACGAGAAAGTCGGCTATCGAACTCAGAGCATGCTGTGCACGCCGCTCGTAACGAGCAAAGGTGAAGTGATCGGCGTTCTTCAGCTGATCAATAAGAAGCGAGAGCCGCAGAAGAAACTGCTCGAGCGCGCTGACTTTGAGGAACAAGTCGTGCCCTTTGACGAGCGCAGCGAGCAGCTGCTGGCCACGTTGGCGGCGCAGGCCGGAATCGCTCTTGAGAACGCGATCCTGTACGACGAGATTCGCAGCATCTTCGAGGGCTTTGTGCGGGCGTCCGTCGACGCGATCGAGGCGCGCGATCCCACCACGAGTGGCCACTCGCGGCGTGTGTCAGAGCTGACCGTCGGATTGGCGAAAGCGGTGGAACGCGTCGACGGCGGGCCGTACCGCGAGGTCCACTGGACATTGGAAGACGTACGCGAGCTCGAATACGCGTCGCTGTTGCATGACTTCGGCAAGATCGGTGTGCGTGAACACGTCCTGGTGAAGGCCAAGAAGCTCTACCCCCATGATCTGAGCGCCGTGAACGCGCGGCTCGACTTTGTGCTTCGCTCACTAGAGGTCGAGGTTCTTCAACGAAAGCTAGAACTCTTGCGAAGCGGGGCTCCCGCTTCCGAGATCCGCATGCTCGACGAAGAACTCACGGTGCGCCGGCAGGAAATAACCGAGGCGCGCCAGACGATCACGCAGGCGAACGAACCGACCGTGCTCGCCGAGGGGGACTTCCGCAAGATCGAGGAACTCGGTCGTCGCACGTTTTCGCGTCTGGATGGAACGGCCGACACGTTTCTGAGGCCTGAAGAAGTCAAGGCCTTGAGCGTTACCCGAGGTTCGCTGACCGTCGAGGAGTTCGACGAAATCCGAAGCCATGTGTCGCACACGTATCGGTTTCTATCTCAGATACCGTGGGGAAAATCGTTTTCACGGGTGGCGGTGATCGCTGGGGCCCACCACGAGCGCTTAAACGGCACGGGTTATCCGAACCGGCTGCGCGCTGAAGAGATCCCGCTGCAGTCAAAGATGATGACGATCAGCGATATCTTTGATGCGCTGACCGCGAGCGACCGCCCGTACAAGCGCGCCGTGCCCCTCGAGAAGGCGCTAGACATCCTCGGATTCGAGGTCAAAAACGAACACATCGACGGCGAGCTTGTGCGCATCTTTCGCGAGGCAAAAGTCTGGGAGCCAGTGCTGAAAGCTCGCACATAGTCCTACCCCGACGCCGCGCCTGTGCGTCTGTGCAGCGCTCGAAAAGATTTGCTCGGCCCCGCACGAATTGCATAGCCCACCGATCCCGGCCGGCTCGTTTTCCGGGAGAATCGCAACATTCGTGCGGGCACGAGTTGTGCACGGTAAAATCTGGGCAATGCTCCGTTCGCAAATCAACAGCGCGTCTCTGACTAGAATCCTCGGCCTGGCGGTGAGCTTCAGCTCGGCCCTGTCGCTCGTCGCGTGCGGCGAGGAAAGCAAGCCAGGACCCCCTGTGGACAACGGCGGGACGGGCGGCGTAGCGGCTGGAGCCGGCGGCTCAGGGGGCACGAGCGGCAGCTCCACGGGAGGCAGCTCGATGGGCGGGTCGGCGGGTTCGAGCACCGGCGGATCGGCGGCTGCCGGCAGCGGCGGTTCCGCTTCTGGCGGCATGGCAGGCAGTTCAGCCGCCGGCGGAACGGCGGGCAGCGCAGGCTCCGCGTCGGGTGGGACGGGCGGTGGCTCCGCCGCAGGCGGGACAGGCGGGACAGGCGGAAGCTCAACCGGCGGTTCGGCTTCCGGCGGCAGCGCGAGCGGCGGGTCCAGTGCCGGGGGAACCGGAGGCAGCTCTAGCGGCGGCGGTTCAGGCGGTTCGACCGGCGGCACGGGCGGGAGTTCGAGCGGTGGGTCGTCGTCAGGTGGTTCGGGCGGCATTCCCGACGGTGGCTCCGGAGGCGGCGGCGGCTCCGCCGGTAACCCGAATCCGTTCGGGATGGTGTTCCCGGTGGCGCCCTGCAAAACCGACCGCGCGTGGGCGGAAAAGACCGCTGACTTCGTCGACCCCACGCCGCTCGGTTTGGTCGCCCCGTTGAACACCATGGCGGGCGCCGGCAAGGTGCTGACGCTGGCGCACCAGGACACGCATCCGGCCGGCCCCTACTTCTCGGTGAGTGGCAGCGAGTTGACTAGCGAGGGTGAGGCGTGGCCGCTGGCGTTTATGCCCAACGAGGTCGCGTCGTCTGTCGGCACCGACTACTTCGAGTGCGAGAGCGTCGTCCAAGGCATTGGCTACCTGAAGCTCACCGACGATTCGACCACGCAGTTCGTTCCGATGGTTAACGTGTCGATCAAGGGCTGGGCGCTGGATGTGGGCTGCACGGATGTCGGTATTACGGTCGTCGGGTCGATTCTCGAGTCCGACGGGGACACTTACTCATTCACGGTGGGCGGTACCACCAAGACGCTTCGGCAGTGGGCGGGTCCACCGCTCACGGACCGGTGGACGATCGTGGTGAACGTTCGCGCCGACCAAACCCCCTTTGACTTTGATCCCTTCACGCCGTGACGGCGAGCACCGATGACGAATACGGCAACGAAAAGGACTACGCAGTGAAATCTGTCTTTCAGCGCATCCGTTTGGGGAAATCAGCAAGCCTGTTTGCAACGGGGTTCGCGCTCACGATCGGGCTGGCGCATGCCGGTTGTTCTGAGGACGGAGCGTTGCCAGGCGCGGATCTCGGAGCCAACGGCTGCACCGATGGGGACGGCGATGGCTACGGCGACGGGTGTGTGTCGGGATCCGATTGCGACGACGGTGACCCGACCGTAACCGACGATTGCTACCGCTGCCAAACGCCCGGACAGGCCGGCTGCCCATGCAGCGACGACGGCGAGCGGGTGGCGTGCGGCAAAGTTGAGCACGACCTGGGCGAATCGGTGACCTGCGGTTTCGGGGAGACCGTGTGCGCCGATGGTACGTGGAACGAGTGTATTGTAAACAATAGCCGCCTGGTAAAAAAGCCGGACGGTGAGCAGTCGACCAACGGCTTGGGCAGTCCCCAGTCTTGCGCGTCGAACCCGTGCGACCCGTACTGCCAAGAGTTTGACGATACGCCTGGCGGAGCGGATGCCGGCGACGGTGGCGCGCAGACGGACGACGGCGGAGTCACGATCACGCCGGCGGGTTGCATCAGTCCGCCGGCAAACGTGTGCGCGCAGGCGTATGGCAACTGTTCGCACGACGTCTGCACTGCTGGTGCTGCGCTGCCGGTGGATTGCGATAAGTCGACGCGTCCGACGGGCTGGGTCGACGTTCTCGACGAGCGCTTCCGCAATAACGGCAATAACTGGTCGCTTCGGTGGCCCTGGGCGATCGGCGCGGCCGTGCCGTCAACATGGTGCAGCGGGGGAGAGGATCCGGGCAACGATCACACGCCGACGACTGACCGTGGCTTAGCCGGCATCCGCATCGGCAGCTGCGTGTACTCCTATCACTTCTACCCGAGCAGCGACACGACCAACACGCTGGCGTATCGGACGATGAAGTCTCCGGTGTTGGACCTGCGTAACTACACCAACGCGGACGTTTCGTTCTGGCATCAGCTGCGCGGAGGCTCCGGCATCCGGCATCGCGTTGTGGTTCTGAACCAGGCGGGCACATCGATTCTTTCGACGTTGCGCACCTACAACTCAGTGAGCATCGGCACCTGGCAGCGGGTGACCAACTCGCTCGCTTCGTATGCGGGGCAGCAGATTCGCTTGGGATTCTTGGCCGAGCGGACCGGGTCGTCATCTACATATAAGGCTTCGTGGAGCGTCGATGACGTGGTCGTCCGGGGCTACGATCCCACGCCGGTTTCGTTCCCTGCCGACAACCTGGGCGCTTGTATTCAGACGATCTGTGACGAAGTCCCTTCGTGTTGCACCACGTCGTGGACTCAAGAGTGTATCGACTTGGTCGGTTGCTATTGCGTTGTCGACGACCCCGACCTGAGCAGCTGCGCGACGGAAACCGCGACGGCCGAGCTAGCGCCCGTCGATCTCATGTTCATGCTCGACCGCTCGTGCTCGATGGGAAGCGGAAGCCCGACGCGCTGGAGCACGGTGCGCAGCGCGACCATCGCGTTCGTCAACTCACCCGACTCGGACGGGATGGGCATGGCACTGAGCATGTGGAACTCGAGTGCGCCTCTCAACGCCACCATGGCGCAGCTGCCGGCGGCCGGCGCGAACATCACCAACTTGCTGAACAACACGGGACCCAGCGGTGGCACGCGGGCGGACTACGCGATGACCACCGGACGCAATCATGTCAACGCGATCCGGTCCGCGCCTGGCTACGATCGCCTTCCGGTAATGGTGCTGGCGACCGATGGTGCGCCGGCAGAGGGCCCGGCCCCGGCGCAGGCGATCATCAGTCAGCTGTGGAATAACGACGGGATTCCGACGTTCGTGATCGGCATCGGAACGGCTGCTGGCGTGACCACGATGAATAACTGGGCCGCGGCGGGCGGTACGAACCAGGCGATCATCGCCGCGCCGAACGATGCGTCTTCGTTCCTCAATGCGCTGAACCAGATCCGCGCCCAGAGCGTTGAGTGCGACTTCCCTATTCCGACGCCGATGTCAGGGACGATCGATCCGACTCAGGTGAACGTGGTCTACACGCCGGGTAACGGCGCGCCGACACAGATCGTGACCAAGGTCAACGATGCGTCGATATGCAACGGGATGAACCCAGGCTGGTACTTCGACGACAATACGAACCCGAGTCGCATCGAACTGTGCCCTGGGTTCTGCGGCACGGTTCAGGCGGACACCGCGGCAGATATCGAAATAGTGTTCGGCTGCACCGGCCAAACCATCCCCGGAAAGCCCGGCCTGCCCACCGCCACGTTCGATCGTAAGTACGATGTGACGGGCACTTGCGAAAACGGTACGAAGCCGCGCTGGGGCCTGTGGTCGTGGACGGCATCCACGCCCGGTGACTCGACGATCGAGTTCCTGTTTCGCACAGGCGACACGCAGGCTGAGCTCGACATGGCGAGCTGGACCGCGATGGAGTTCACGAACCCACCCGGTCCGTCCGCGCTCAACGGCGATCCGCTGGTCGCCGCCGCAGGGTCTCCGGATACGCAGTCCGGGTCGAGCAACGTCGACGCGATTCTGGAGAAGTTGATGCTGCCGAGACAGAACAACTTCGTTGAAATCCGCATGGTGTTGAACCCCACGTCGGATGGCACCCAAAGCCCAGCCATGCAGGCCTGGAACCAGCAAGTCAGCTGCGTGCCAGCCGAATAGGTGCTCGGTCCGGCGGTGTTCACCGCGGTCGGCTCCCATGTTAGGGCGCGGCCATGCCTGAGATCGTAGATGTTAGTGCCCGCGAGATTCTGGATTCACGCGGAAACCCCACGATAGAAGTAGAGGTCGAGACGGCGAGCGGTTTCGGCCGCGCGGCAGTGCCGAGTGGCGCTTCGACCGGCGAGCACGAGGCGATCGAGCTGCGCGACGGCGATTCTGAGCGGTTCTCGGGCAAGGGCGTTACGCAGGCTGTGGCGAATGTGACCGACATCCTCGGCCCGGCGCTGGTCGGCATGAC
>JAUIKB010001043.1 GCA_030430975.1 Polyangia bacterium | reverse complement strand
CGCCGCGCTGGGACTGGACCCCTCCGACGACATCGACGCCATCGCGGTACTCAAGCCCGTTCCCGCGACCGTCCTCGCCTACTTTTCCGTCGACACGGGAACACCCAGCGGCATCAACGGAACGTGGGTCGACAAGACCGACCGAACCGGCGAAGCCGCCGGGAACGTCTTTTTCACTGACGGGCAAGGCGGGCCCGGGGTCGAGGGCGACATCCGCGGCTTCAACGCCGTCTACTACCACAGAGAAACGCTGGGACTATCGGAAGCGTCGGGCGGAAGCGGCGGCGGTGGCGGCCAGGGGGGCACGGCTGGCAGCGGTCAGGGCGGAGCGGCCGGTCAGGGCGGATTCGGCGCTCAGGGCGGATTCGGCGCTCAGGGCGGATTCGGTGGCACGGGCCCGTTCGACACCTCCAGCGACAACCTCAACGCGCTCGAGCTCGACGTTCCGATGCAAACCCAGCGGGTCTACTTCTCCGTTAGCAAGACGTCTCAGGGCGCGGCCGGCACTGGAGTTGCTTCGACCGCGGCCGCCGATCGCGGCTGCACCATCTTTGTGTCCGACGGCAACGGCATGAACGCGCCCGCCTACACCTGCGACAACTTAGGTTTGCTCAGCGGCGACGAGGTCGATGCCTTGGTCGTCACGGGCGGCAGCTCTGTCGAGGGGCTGTTTTTTAGCGTGAGTCGCGAGTCGCTCGGCAAAGTCGGTAGCGACGTTGAAGCTCACCGACTGGATACCAACGACGCGTCCCATGGAGATGTGTTCGCATCGCAAGGAGCCGGTACTCACGTCCGTGCGAGCGACGAGTTCATGTTCGGGCTCGAATCGTTCTCGATGTACGACGACGACGTGACAGCCCTCGCTTATCGCGACGTGCCAACGCCGAGCGGCTACGGCCCCGGCACGAACTGTACGTTCCCCACCGCACCGCGAACCCTCTTCTCGGTGAGCGACATTCTACCGCTTCCCGGCGGCGCATTCCTGACCGTGACGGACAACGACGGTGGCTCTAGCTTCCAAGCGCACAATGCCGATTGCACCATCAACGGGCAGAACGCCGGCATCTCGTCCTTCGCGTTCAGCCGGTTCTTCGCATCGACGGCCAACTACAACGCAGGTGACCCGCTGAACACGACCGACCTCTGGGCTTGGACCGGCGCAACCGGAACCGATTTGTGCAGCGTGGACCTCAGCACCGGCAGCTGCAAGGCGACGTACACCGGCGCGTTCCCGTTCGACTTTCCAACTAAGACGTTCTACATCCCCGCGACGAACCAATTCGCGGTAGTCGGTTATCAGCCAAGCGAAGGCCGGGACGTCCTTGCACTGCTGCCTGTTCCCGATCCGAGCCCGGCGTCGCCGGTCGGCTCGCTGCCGGCCGTCGACGCCATCGTGCCGCTTTCTGTACCGTGCACCCGCCCCGACCTGATCGGCTGGGACGCCGGAAACAGCACGCTCATCTTGGCGTCCCTCTCGGACGAGCTTCAGCGAATCTGCCGTCTATCCCTGGACGGACATTTCACGGAGTCGGTCGCTCACTGGACGCTGGGCGGGCCGAGCGACATACCCGGGTTCGGCGCGATCGATGCGGGCACGGAGCTTCGGCTGTTCCAGTACGACGAGCCGACTCCTCAAACTCCGCGGTACATCGTTCACAAGCTCCCGTATCAACCGTAGCGACCGCTCTCCGAGTCACAGAGGCCGGCCAGCGTCGACCGCACGGCCGACGCTGGTCCAGGACCTCGCGCAGCGCGTCACTCGCAGCGCAGGCTCGTCGGCACGCAGTTACGCGACACGATCGTGTTGCCCGACGCGATGTCGTAGCAGGCGTAGCCACCCGGACAGTCTTCGTCGGTCTGGCACTTGGTCGTGCAGTGACCCGTCGGCGCGGTCGCAGAGAGACTCACGCATAGGTTTCCGTCACCGCCGCACTCGTCGTGACCTCCGCACTCGGAACACAACACGTCTTTGTCGGCGAGCGGGTTGTCACGTGGGTTGTCATCGATGCCGTGCACGCCATACAGCGGCGTCATGTAGAACTCGTTGTTGAGTGTCCGCAAGATCTCGCCGTATTGCTGGGCGGCCAGTTCGCCGTCTTCGCCGTCCTGGTTGATCACCGCGTCGACGAGCGCCTTCGTCGTTCGACCGCGCCCGGCGGCGTTCGAGAAGCTCGTCGTCGTGATGACGTCGAGATCCTTGCGGCCCGTCTTCACCGGGTTCGCGTAGAGCGAATCGGCCACCATGTACGTATCACAACCGCTGATCATCACGACTTGGTAGAAGTCGGCTGGAATCTTCAGGCCAGGCAGTTCGGTGTCGTCCAACTCGCCGGCTTCGGTCTTTCGCCAGTTGCCCAGAGCAAAACCGTAGAGCGGTCCGGCATGACCTTCGAAGGTGATCACCTGCCGCTCGGTGAACGCCTTCTCCAGCGCTGACTTCATGGCGCCGGCGAACTGAGGGTCACCCGGATCGCCTTGACCTGGATGGACCAGCAATACGGATACTTCGACGTCAGCCCCCTGCACCTTGATGGTCTTGGTGAAGTCTCCCGAGTCGATCTTCAGTTCTTCGTAGCTA
>JAUIKB010001042.1 GCA_030430975.1 Polyangia bacterium | reverse complement strand
CCCTCAAGCTGGATGTTGTTTCACGTGAAACAGCCGAGCGGCACTACGGCGAGCATAAGGGCAAGCCGTTCTTCGAGGGATTGGTGGAGTACATCACATCAGCACCTTCGGTGTTGTTGATCCTCGAAGGCCCGGATGCGATCGCGATCACTCGCACGACCAATGGTGCGACTCGGCCTGCCGAGGCGGTACCGGGCACGATCCGGGCGGACTTCATGAGGGCCGCCTGGTTTTCGAGGATCTTGTCCACGACGGAGCGATCGACATTGAATTCCGTCTCGCTGACCTTGCTGATCTTGTCGGCGATGTCTTTCGGAACCTTGGGGGCGCCGCGGGTCGGTCTCTTGCTCGGCGGCTTCGCCTTGGACGACGTGGCGGCGGCGGGGGCTGCTTTTTTCTCCGCGAACAAAAGCGCCTGACAGAGCGACCCACCTCCGGTCAACCAAACGGAGGGACTGCCCTCAACCGAGTTGAAGCCGATGTAAGCGACCTTCTTGTCCCCCACGTCGTCGCCCACGCGGCGCAGTTTGGCGCTCTGATCGCCTGGGCCCCGCAACGCCGCCAGCGACCACAGCGGGTCGGTGGACTCGGTCACGATGTTGACGGCCACGTCGCCACACTCAGGCGCCGACAATGGGTTGGACGTATCGACGGCTTCATCTTCGCCGCTCGGAGCATCCCCGATCTCGATCGGAGCTTTGTTTAGCGGGCCGGTAACCGAATCGAAGGCGTTGCGTTCGAGGATCGGCTCCGCCGACTTGCGTGAATCGGAAGCCGACTGTGTCAGCGCCCGGAGATTGGGCTTCTTACGTGGACTGGCTGCTAGCGCGTCGCCGTTGGGAGTCACCCAGCTCGCGAGCAGGTAACTAGTCCCTCGCGCTTGAAAGTACGCAGCAGTCGCCGTGAGCCCGAGGACTCCGACGCTGAGGTACTTTTTTACGAGGGGTGCGATCGCCATGCTGCAGTGTTTAAAGCGAGAGCCGTGCCAAGGGTCAATCACCAAACTCGCTAAATTTATGGCCGTTTTTAGGCGGGGACTGGCCGGGCCGAGACAACCTGGCAACTTCGGGCCCGTACAGACGCTCAGTGTGCCAATCTGGCATCCGAGTATTGCTGGCAGTGCCCTCCTGGGCCGGGTTTCCGTCTAGCCTGGAATACGGACTCAACCGGCTTCGTCCAGCTTCCTGTAAATGGTCCGCGTCGAGATCCCCAGGAGCTGAGCGGCGAGCGGTTTGTCGCCCTGCGTGTGGCGTAGCGTCTCCCGAATCATGCGGCGTTCTACCTCGGCAATCGGCGTGCCGATCGCGAACGCCAGCGACGCAGGCGCCGCGCTCGACGCCTCCGCGATCGCGTGCGGCAGGTCCTCCAACGTCAAGACGTCCCCGCGGCAAAGCACTGTCGCGCGTTCGATCACGTTCTCTAGCTCTCGAACGTTTCCCGGCCAGGAATAGTCCAGCAACTTCGCCATCACCTCGCGCGATACCGACAGCCGACTGCGGCCGTTCTTCTTACAATAAACACCCAGAAAATGATCGACCAACAGTGGCACATCTTCGCGCCTCGCCCGTAGCGCCGGCGCGGTCACCGCGATGACGTTGAGTCGGTAATACAAGTCCTCGCGAAAGTTACCGGCCTCGACCTCTTGCGCCAAGTCGCGATTCGTCGCCGCGACGATGCGAACATCTGCCTTGCAGGTTTCGCCACCCACCGGTTCGTATTCGCCTTCCTGGAGAACGCGCAGAAGCTTGACCTGCACGGACGCGCTGAGTTCACCGATCTCGTCGAGAAATAGCGTCCCTCCCCGTGCCTTAGCGAAACGTCCCTCGCGTTTGCCCACGGCGCCTGTGAACGCGCCGCGCTCGTGTCCGAACAGCTCTGCTTCGAGAATCGACTCAGGGATCGCCGCGCAGTTGACGGCGACAAACGGCCCTTCCGAACGGGTGCTTTTTCCGTGAATAAAGCGAGCAATCAGTTCCTTACCCGTGCCGCTTTCGCCCAACACTAGCACCGTAGCCATCGACGGCGCCGCCTGCATCGCCACATCGAGCACGCGCCGTAGAGCCGCACTCTGGCCGACTATCTCACGCGTCGTCAGCAGCTTCAGCTCCTGGCGAAGAGAGCGGTTCTCGGCCACCAGCGAATGGCGCTCGGCTGCTTTGCGGATCGCCTTGACGATGTTCATTCGCTTGAGTGGCTTCTCGACGAAGTCGTATGCGCCTTCGCGCATCGCCTGCACGGCCGTCTCAACGGTACCGTACGCCGTCATCAAGACGACTTCGGTATCGGGCGAGAGCTCCTTGACCGCCTTGAGCAACTCGACGCCGCTGACCCCCGGCATCATCAGATCCGTGAGCACCACCTGAACCCGATGGCGTCTGCAGATGTCGAGCGCCTCCTTGGCACCGGACGCCTTCAGCACGCGACAACCCTCTCGCTGAAACGTTTTTTCGAGTGAAGCCAAGTTGGCGGGCTCGTCATCGACTACCAACACCGTGACTTCCGGGCCGGAGGCTGCTTCGGGTGGCGCGCTATCTGTCATACACGACGAATTGACACACGACCCGCCAAGTTGTCAAGCGACAT
>JAUIKB010001041.1 GCA_030430975.1 Polyangia bacterium | reverse complement strand
GGCGTCGGGCGGCTCGGGCGCGAGTGGTGGCTCGGGTGCATCCGGCGGATCGGGCGCAAGCGGCGGCTCAGGGGCGTCGGGCGGCTCGGGCGCGAGTGGTGGCTCGGGTGCATCCGGCGGATCGGGCGCATCCGGTGGCTCCGCGGGCAGCGGGGGCTCGGCCGGCAGCGGCGGATCGGCTGGAAGCGGCGGCTCGGCCGGCAGCGGTGGCTCAGGCGCGTCCGGGGGCTCGGCCGGCAGCGGCGGTTCGGCCGGCAGCGGCGGTTCGGGCGGGTCGTCCGGAGACGTGCACGGCGTGTTTTATTCGGGTGATTTCCTCGTCAATAATACGCACGGCATTGCTCGCCAAACCCTCCCATCGGGAACGGTCACCGACCTGACGCCGTCGAGCGTCGATCAGACGGCTCGCATCCTGACGATCGATCACGCCAACGGCAAGCTGGCGTTCAGCGCCGTGATCGGCGGCGCGGCCACGGTCGGCGTGATCGACGTGAATGCACCGAACACCGTGACCAAGCTGTTCACCGGCACGAGCAGCGTCCGCGAGGTGAAATTCTCGCCGGACGGATCGCTGGTCGCGTTTCGCGCCGACGCTCCGGCCACGGACGAAATCGCGCTGTACGTGGCGCCGACGTCCGGCAACCTGGGCGCCGTGCGCCTGTCGCCGGTAACCGGGAACAACTCACGCAACGTGGCGGCGTTCGCCTGGAACCGCGCCAGTACGCACATCGCCTACCACGGCGACGTGGAGTCGGACGGCAAGAACGGACTGTGGACGGTGGCCGTCGGCGCGTCCGCCCCGGTACCCACAGCGATCGTCGCGACGAGCGATCTGGCGTCGCTCGGTGACGTGTTCTCAGGCTACGTCTGGGGCAACAACGGAAAGCTGTACTTCCGCGGCGACTGGGAGGTGAACGATACGGTTCGGCTGTATTCCGCCAACGCCAACGGCACTGCGCGTGGACCGGTCGTGGCTTCCCAGCTGAGCAACGGTCCCGGCGCAGGCGACATCGCCGAGATCGGGCCCTTGGGCATGAACGAGCAGGGTTCGAAGATCGCGTTCGCCGCCGATGCGCCTCAAAAGGGACTGTTCCAGGTGTTCACTCTGGACATCAACGGCACCAGCACGCCGGTTCAGATCACCAACGTTACCGATGCAGCCGCGACTTCCATCCGAGGACTGCATCCGGGCACACCGATCGTGTGGGCGCCTGACGGCAGCGCTGTGCTGGCTCTTGCGGATTGGCCAGTCGGCGGTCAAGCCAACGAGGTGTTCACGCTGTACTATGCGTCTACCTCGACATCCGGCCAGCGGCGGATGTTCGCGCCGCCTCCAGGCATCAACATGTCGCTCGACGCGTTTGGGTTCTCGGCCGATAGCAAGCGCGTGTTCGCCCACGGCGACATGCAAGTGAACAACGTGCGCGAGCTGTACAGCACGACCTCGACCGCTTCTAACCAGACATGGGCATCGGCGGTAATTCAAGCCGTACCCAGCGGCGGCGACGTCGACACCAACGTGCCCGCGCGCTGATCACCACGGAGGCAGGGCGCGCCGAGCGACCATTGCACAAACCACGCTCATGAAGCCCAGGTTGCGCAGCGTCAGCCAGCCGTGACCGACGGTGGGCGGGGGGACGCCATCGGCCAGGCAGCGGGCCAGCCGGCGCATGAACGGCACGTCGCGCGGCCATTCAGCCAAACGGCTTAGCCACGACGGCGGGATCGCCCGGCTACCGAGTTCGCCGCCGGCCAGTGCGCCCGTAATCGCTGCCACGGTGTCGGTGTCACCGCCAAGCCGAATCGCCGATTCGACGGCATCGCTGAAGCTGCCGCGATGCCGAAGCCAGCAATGGAGCGCCACCGGCACCGTGTCGTAGACGTAGCCGGTCACGCCGCCGCTCAATCCGAGCTCGTCGGCGAAACGATGACACGACCGCTCGCTGCCGACGGTATCCAAGCGCATCAACAGCTCAGGATCTTCGACGTGCAGGCGTACCATCTGCAGCACATCCGGCGTGTCACGATCGCACACCGCCGCCGCGATCGCGACCGCGCGGGCGCCCTGCTCGGCGCGGCGATCGGTGTGCGTCAGCCGCGTTGACATCCGGGCGAGGTGCCGCACTAGAGCCAGATCGCTCGGTGCGTAAAACCCCAGAAGCGCGGCGCGCATCGCCGCCCCGTTGCCGGCGGAACGCACGCCGCTGCGATCGGGGTGAACGCCGAACAGCAACTTGAGCGTCCCGCGCAGCGTTCCCCAGCCGAGCCCCGCTGGCAGTGTCAGGAGCCATGCCTTGAGCTGTGAGGCCAAGACGCGCTGAAAGACTCGCGGACGACCTCGCGACGTCGCGAGGGCATGGGCGACGGCGCAGGTCAGTTCGGAATCGTCGCTGCACATGCCCCGCCCCAGCACGAGGCGCTGCTCGAGCGGGCCCGTTCCAAGCGTTCGGGCGGTACGGCGCCGACTCATGCCCTCGAACGGAAGTCCAAGGGAATCCCCGACGGCCGTCCCTAAAAGTGCGCCTGCGTAGCGTTCGGTTGCGTTGAGCATGCCGAGCGTAGAGCAAGTCGCGGGCCAACGGAG
>JAUIKB010001040.1 GCA_030430975.1 Polyangia bacterium | reverse complement strand
GGCAGAAGGGGTGCCAGACCGTCGACGGGGGCCGAATGCTGCTGCATCAAGCGTGCGGTCAGTTCCGCCTCTACACCGGTCGCGATGCACCCCTGACCGTCATGGACGCAGCTCTCCAGGCCGCAGTCAGCTAGGCGGCGGTGGTAAAAACTGGCCATCGGTCCAGAGCCGCAACAATTGCATAGCGGCGAAGGGATCGCGACAGCTAGGTCCCGCCTGAGGCCGCAGAAACGAGAACGGCCCTCGATGAGGGCCAGTACATCCGTTTAAGTGACTGTTAATATTGGTGTATTCGTTCGGCTGCGAACCTGGCGTCATTCTGGCACGTACGCTGCATTACCCTCTCACATACTGACTTTTTGGCGACGCAAGTCGCCTGGACTATCGAACGGGCCACCGTTCGTCTTAAGGCCCTCTGGGCCGGTGTGTGGGCTTTCTTACTCGCTTAGAACTTCGCTTAATCGACTGACAGATTTCGAACTACTGACCTAACTTAACGACTTATCTGGCTTAATTACTGACGCTTGCTTATCCGGTCACGCCCGACCGCTTGCTTCGCATCCTTACAGGCGCTCAGAACTTCACGACGACCCGGCCTGCAAGCTGGGTCGTCGCTTTTTTGTCTTTGCCGTACTTCTGACTCTACGCGCGATGTGCGCCTTTGGTTTTGTTCTGGGTCTCTTTGGTCTAACCGTCGACCCCAGCATCTGATTCCGCGACCGGGCGCTGATCAGTCGGCAAACCGAAGACGTACCCCGCTACGGCTTCCGCGTGGCATCGCGTGCACAGCGGGAGCGGCCCCGTCTGCTGGATCATGCCCTTGCCGTCTATCACCAGGAACCGCCAGGTTTGGTCGCGGAGTCGGGTCATCGCATAGGCTCCCGCCGTCGGCGTGGCTGGACCGCGAAGCGTCTCCACCAGGGTGATGCCCTGTGGCCAAGTCGTGTCGACCACCAGCGACCGATAGCGGTCGAGGTGTTCGGGCTGGACGCGTATGTCGACGTCCCCCACGCCAGCGTGCCCCAAGCTGCGAAAGGACGCTCGATTGGCGATCGGCCAGGTTTGGACGGCGTCCCAAAGCGCCCACTTCGTCGGAGTCGGTTCGGGTTTGACGCTTGCGGAAGGGGCTGGGCCCTCGGGCACCGCGTCGGAGGCGCCGGGGTAGCTGCCGTCTTGCTGGGGTCCACAGCTTCCGCAAGTCAGCGCCAGTGCTGCCGTCGTCACGCGAGCCCACGCCACGCTGGCGTGGTAACACGGAACGATGCGATTTGCGCGGATCAGCAGCGTCGCGTTGGCGTGCGCTTGGGGTTGCGCCGCAACCGCTCCACCGCCCACGAAGGAGGCTTCGTCACGTCCGACCCCCCAGGCCGCTGAGCCGCCGGACGATCCGGATGTCGATCCGTTGCCGCTGCCGATGCCGGGCGACGAGCCCGCGCCTGCGCGCCCAAGTGGCCGCAGCTGGTTAGGCGTCGAGCTGCGCCCTAACGAATCCGGGCAGGGAGGTGTTCTGGTCTCATCTGTCGTGCGGGGCTCTCCGGCTGCTGCCGCTGGGTTGTTGAAGGGCGATGTGTTGCTCAAGGTCAAGGGCCGTACTGTGAATTCGCCGCGAGCGGTGATCGAGCAAGTGAGCCGTGCCGCTCCGGGAGACCGACTGCCGGTCGTGCTTCGACGCGGCACCAGCGAACGCATCCTAGCGGTCAAGGTTAGGGCGATGCCGTCTCGCGAAGGCGTTCTGCGTATGGCGTACGTTGGAGCGAAGGCGCCCGCGCTTCAGCAGTTGCAGAGCGCGCAAGGCAGTCCGGCGACGTCTTGGAGCGGGTACCGGGGCAAGGTCGTGGTGTTGGAGTTCTGGGCGACCTGGTGCCAGGTATGCTCCATGCTCGTGCCGACGCTGAATGATTGGCAGCACAAGTTCTCCGGCCAGGGCGTCGAGTTCCTAGGCGTGAGCGCGGAGTCGGTGCCGACGATCGTCGGGCGCGCCCCGCAGCTCGGTATCGAGTACCCGCTGGCCTCCGACCACACCGCCAAGACGACTCAGGCGTACCGAGCATCTGCGCTACCAACGGTTTTTGTTGTGGATAAAAAAGGTGTGATCAGGGACATGATGATCGGCTACGACGAAGCGCAGCTGGCAAAGCTTGAGCGTTTGGTGGCGCGGCTACGCGATGCGCCGTAGGTCACTCTATGTTGCGATTGCCCTTGGCGGCCTTTCGCTAGCGCCGCCCGCTGCTGCTCAGCGTGACGCGCGCGTGCTGGCAGGCGCCATGCAGCCGAGCGCAGCCCGTGGGCTGATGATGTCGCCGGCGTCCGGTCGGGTACCCGTTCTCGTCCCGGTTAGCCCTGAACGCGCCGCCGCAGCCGGCATCCGTCGTATGTCGAACGGTTTCGCGGCCCTCGACGTGAGGGTTGAAGACGTTCCCGGAAATGCGCTGCCGATACACTGGACGCCGCCGCGCCGAACTCAGCTCGACAAGGCGAACGGCTGGCACGGCGCCGGGACATTCCGGAGCGAGTCGGGCCTGGCTGGGCGCGGCGTCGTGGTCGGGGTTGTCGACACCGGGCTCGACGTGCGTCACCCGGACTTC
>JAUIKB010001039.1 GCA_030430975.1 Polyangia bacterium | reverse complement strand
GCAGAGCTACCGGCACTTCGTCAGCAACATGCCGTAACTTGGGCGACTCAGCTATTCCGCAAGCGCTATGGCGACGTAGGAATGACGCGCGCCGGAGGTGTTCGCGCAGTCGCATCCGAGTTGGAAGAGCTGATCGGCAACGGGGCGAGCGCTATCGAAGCCGTCGCTGCCGCTGCTCCGTCTGCCTGGCGCTAGTTCGTTCGTGGGGCGCGCCTACGTCGTGGTCTTTGCCGGCGCCTTTGGCTTGTCAGCCTCGGCGTTCTCTTTGGCGCGCTCCTCGAGCCAGCGGAGGTTCTTCTTGAAGCGGCGCAGTCGCTTGCGGCGCCGGGTACGTGCGTCTTGAGGGCTTCCCATGATGACGGCGCTCATAGCGCAGAATGCTGAACCTGTCTCGTGGGAACGACGGTCAGACGGTCCACGTTGAGCCGGAGTTGAGCAGCGCACTGAGGTCGGCCGGCCCGGCCTGTTGCTTCGCCTGCTCCTTCTGGCCCACCACGGCATCGTTGTAGGTCGTGCGGGGCTGCGCGAACAACACGCCGAGCGCCACGGGTAGGTCCGGGCCCTTCATGTTTACTAGCAGCTGGGCGATCACCCGATTCGATTCGTCGTGAACCAGGATGTCGGACTCAGGCACTCCACCCTCGCCGACGGTGACGGCCTCCAACGTAAGCGTTTGCGGGTTGAGTCGGATTCCCTTGTTCGCTGCGAACAGCAAAGGCTTGCCGTGTTGAACGTGCAGCTGACGCTCCGCCTTGACCGCCTTGTCCGTGAACCCGGCGAACGCCTGGTCGTTGAAGACGTTGCAGTTCTGGTAGATTTCGATGAACGAGGCGCCCGGCTGTGCGTTGGCGCGCCTGAACACCTCACTCAGGTTCTTGGCGTCGACGTCGATGCCACGGGCGACAAAGCTCGCGTTGCAACCAAGCGCAAAGCTCGACGGGTCCACGGGGTGGTCAGCCGAGCCGATCGGCGTGCTCTTAGTAACTTTGCCGACTTCGCTCGTGGGCGAGTACTGACCCTTGGTGAGCCCATAAATGCGGTTGTTGAACAACAGGATGTTCACGTCCACGTTACGGCGAAGGATATGCAGCAGATGGTTGCCGCCGATGCTTAGACCGTCGCCGTCGCCCGTCACCATCCACACCGATAGGTCCGGGTTGGCCACCTTGACCCCCGTTACGAATGCGGGCGCTCTGCCGTGGATCGTGTGAAAGCCGTACGTCTCCATGTAGTACGGAAACCGCGAGCTGCAGCCGATGCCGCTGATCCACACCATGTTGTCTCGGTCGATGCCGAGCTCGGGCATCACGCGCTGCACGGTCGCCAATATCGAGTAGTCGCCGCAACCTGGGCACCAGCGAACCTCTTGGTCCGTCATGAAGTCTTTGCGAGTGAGTTTCGCGGTCTCGATGACGTTGCCCATGTCAGTTCTCCAGTGCTGCGCGAATGCGCGTTTCGAGTTCCGAGATCTTGAACGGCTGGCCCTGGATCTTCGGATAGCTCTTGATCTGGGGTCCGAACTGCATCCGCAAGATGTGAACGAGCTGACCCATGTTCATCTCTGGCACCAAGACTTGCTTGAAGCCACCGAGCAGCTCCGCGAGATTGGACGGAAACGGGTTGATGTAGCGCAGATGGAGATGGCTGACCGAAAGACCGGCCGCGCGGCTTCGCTCGACCGCCTCCCGGATGGCCCCGTATGTCGAGCCCCAGCCGACGACCAGCAGATCGCCTGAATCTTCACCGCAGTCGATCTTTCCTTGCGGGATGTCCTTGGCAATGCCCGCGACCTTGTCGGCGCGGACCTGCGACATCTTTTCGTGGTTCGCTGGGTCGTAGGAAATGTTGCCCGAGTTGAAGTCCTTTTCGATACCACCGATCCGGTGGCGCAGTCCCGGCGTGCCTGGTTTTACCCACGGTCGGGCCAGGGTTTCCGGGTCGCGAAGGAACGGGTGGAAGCCTTCCGGGTCCGTGCGGTGCTTGATTTCGATCTCCGGCAAGCTCGCGACGTCGGGGATTTTCCACGGCTCAGCGCCGTTGGCCAGGTAGCCGTCGGTTAGCAAGATGACCGGGACCATGTACTTGGTTGCGATGCGTACGGCCTCGATCGCCATGTGAAAGCAGTCACCGGGCGTCGACGCAGCCAGCACGCATAGCGGCCCCTCGCCGTTACGGCCGAACATCGCCTGCATTAGGTCCGACTGCTCTGTCTTCGTGGGCATGCCGGTGCTCGGCCCGGCCCGCTGGATGTCGAGAATGACCAGCGGTAGCTCGACGGCGATGGCGAGTCCGATGGCCTCCATCTTGAGCGCCATGCCGGGACCGCTGGTCGACGTCACGCCCAGGCGGCCAGCGTAGGAAGCGCCGATCGCCGCGCACACCGCAGCGATTTCGTCCTCAGCTTGAATCGTCGTGACGCCGAAGTGCTTGAACTTGCTGACCTCGTGCAGCACATCACTGGCCGGCGTGATGGGGTAGGCGCCGAGGACCATCTCGGTTTTCGCCAGGTGCGCTGCAGCGACCAGTCCCCACGCGGTGGCCTGGTTTCCTGTGATGTTTCGGTACGTCCCGGGCGCGACTTTGGCAGCCGGTACCT
>JAUIKB010001038.1 GCA_030430975.1 Polyangia bacterium | reverse complement strand
TATGAGGGTGGCAAGACTCAGACGGTGCCGGCGCCGCTCGCTGAGCTGCCGCTGTTTCTGCGCGAGGGCGGCATCGTGCCGATGCTGCGTCCGACGATCGACACGCTGTCGCCGACGACGGAGCCGCAACGGGTCGACTCGTACGCGACGGACGCCGGGGTGCTCTACATTCGCGTTTTCCCGAGCGCTGAGGAAACGACGTTCGAGTTGTTCGACGGTGCGATGCTGACGGTTGACCGCAGCGACGTCCTGACCCTGACGTCGACGGACGGCGACGAGTTCAAGTCGGGGGTGGTGTGGGAAGTCGTCGAGGTGGACGCGCCGATGTCGGTCAAGGCCGACGGCAACGCGCTCGACGAAGTGGCGACGGTCGAGGCGCTGGAGGCGGCATCGACCGGCTGGGTGTACGCGGCTGGCGTGCTGCACGTGAAGGTGGGCGGGGCGGCGAGCGTCACGGTGGAGTGACGCGTTCGCTCAGTTGGGGGAAAGCGTGGAGTGCGCCGTGAAGTTTGAGTAGACTGTCCCTCGCATGTCGTCGTTTCGCGCAGGCATTCCGTCGCTAGTCCTGGGCGTTGTCGTGTCCCTGGCGGGCTGTGCCGCGGCAGAGTCCCAGAGCGCGCGATCGCCAGGGCCCACTTGCTTCGAGAATCCGGAGTGCAAGCGAGTCTGCGAGTTGGCGCGGACTGAGCCGTTGTACCAAGCCGAGTGCGAGTTGCGGATGGATGAGGCAGACCGGTCGCGAATCCGCACAACGCGAATCGTT
The DNA here is from genome assembly GCA_030430975.1 of Polyangia bacterium. Taxonomy (GTDB): domain Bacteria; phylum Myxococcota_A; class Polyangia; order Polyangiales; family Polyangiaceae; genus JAUIKB01. Next base: position 1,834 of record JAUIKB010001038.1, on the reverse strand, counting down.
CCGCAGAACGACGGTGGAAACATATTCTTGTCGCCGAGCGCCCAAGCTGCTCGGAAGCGCCTGCAAGAGGAGAAGGCAAAGGCACGGGCAGAGGCAGAAGCGCAAAAGGCGGAGCAGGGCAAGAAGAAGGCAGCCAATGGAGCTCCCGCCAAGCTGTCGAACTACGCGTGGGACACACCGCGCGGCGTTCCCGACGTTGCGAAGGTAGTGATCCGTTCGGTCGTTTCGATCGAAACACCTTCCGGTTTTGGTACGGGCTTCAGCATCGATTCGTCTGGTTGGATCGCGACCAACCTGCACGTGATCGGCGGCGAGTCGAAGATCAAGATGACCGACGCCAATGGCAGCGTTCTCAAGGTCCTCTATGTGGGCGGGTTCAATCGCAAGCGAGATATCGCGATTCTTCGTGTGAAAGGACCGTCGGTTCCAGAGTTACCAATAGCGGCCTACAAGTACACACCCGATGTCGGCACATCGGTTGTGGCGGTGGGTCATCCGATGGGCCTCGAGGCGACCGTCAGCACTGGCATCGTAAGTCAGGTGCGACGTTTGACGAAAAAGACCAACGTGATCCAGATATCCGCGCCGATTTCACCGGGTTCGTCTGGAGGTCCAATCGTCAGTCACTATGGTCAGGTCGTAGGAATCTCGACCTTCCTGGTCAAAGGTGGAAATTCCTTGGGGTTTGGGATTCCGGCTGGTTATTTGTGGTCACTGGCGCGCTCTCCGAAGGCGATTTCTCTCAAGAAGTTCGCGCGCTATACGCGGGATCTGAAACCCGCCAAGAAAAAAAAGCGGGTGCTTCCGAAAGTGAGTCATGGCTCAGACGTACTCCAAGGGTGTTCGGGCGCCGAACGTGAGGTGGCGAAAACGATGCTCACCGCTGCACTGGGCAGCGCTCAAAAGCAGGTCGACGCTGAGGAGCACGGAGCCGCGTATCACGGCCTGATCGGGGCCTCGTCGGACCTGGGGGCCAAGCTCGGGGAAAGCTGCGCTTTGCGCGGGGTGCTCGAGACCGGACGACAGCAAGCGGGCAAGCAGTCGACGCCGGCCAAGCGCGCGGCCTATGCCGAAGCCGTGTTCCGGAGTCTAGCCGCGCTCCTTAGCAAGAAGTAGCGGCGCTATTGCACGGGTTGCGGTCGGCGCTGACGGTGTTTACGGATTGTTCAACACCGTAAACAACAACTTGCCGTCCACGCCGGGTTCCGTACCGCGAAACGCGACGTACAGCTTGTCGTTGTAATACGCCACCGCCGCGTTTTCGCCCGGCTTGCCCGCCGGCGCGTTGGACCACGACGAAGCGCCTTGGCTGTAGAGCGTCAGCCCGTTGCTGATGATGCGTGGACGACCGCTATTGTCGTATGCCGCGGCGTGGTTGTTGACGCCGGTTTGGCCCGTGGAACCGGTCGACCACACGCCGGCCGCGCTGCGCGTTCGGTACAGGAGATCGCCGCCATTGACCGTGTGGAGCGAAAATAACGTCTTGAGTTCCCAGTTGGATTTATCCATCCACAGATGGTGTTCGGCGTAGTAGTCGCTGCCGTTGCTGAAATCGGTGTTGCTCTCTTCGATGGTCTCGAGCTGCCAGGCGTTACCGTTGTAGTACAGGTGCTGCATGCCGCGGGTCGAGGTGACGTTTGTCGGCTTGTATGCGCTGAACAGGATGTGTGGGCGGTCCTGAAATCCCAGAGCGATCCGTGGGTGATCAAACCCCGTGCTGGAGTGCGGCAGCTGCTGAGACGACCAGGCCGAGCCGTTGAGCTGCACGTAGTAGAGCTCGCCCCAGACGCCCGAAGCGTCGCGCTCATAGACGATGTGGGGCGAGCCGGAAGCG
>JAUIKB010001037.1 GCA_030430975.1 Polyangia bacterium | reverse complement strand
CCGGTGGGGTTGAGTAAATGATCGGGGATGATGGCGTTGAACATGCCCATGCACCCCTCGTCGAACACGCCCATGATGGCTTTGTCGTGCTGAAGCTGTTCGGCCAAAGCCTTTCCAAGGGCAGCCTCGTCGCTGCCGACGGAGACCGAAGAGAGCGCGGCACCGTTCGACTGCACACCGTTCGTCGACACGCTCGATCCTGCCAACGGCTCACCGCTCGTCGTGACTCAGAAAGCCGACGACCTATTGCAGCTTCCCGAGGGCGTAGCATTTTCACTCGAGAAAAATCAGATGATTCGCATCGAGCTCCACTACATCAACACGACCCAGAGCAAAGTCGACGTCGAGGCCACCACAACGTTTACCACCCTCGCCGACCAGTTCTTCAAGCATGAAGCCGACTTCCTATTCATCGGGAACATCGACATCAGCATCCCACCCAACGCCGAAGCGACGTTGGGCCCGACATACTTCCCGATTCCGTCGGAGTTCGCGGACAAGAACTTCTTTGCGATCACCGGCCACACCCATCGGTTTGGCACGAACGTCCGAGTAGCGACGGCGAGTGACGAGCAAACCGAGGTCGAATCCGTCTACGACCTGCCCGACTTCACGTGGTCGGAACCGGAAACGGTTTCCCATAACCCACCGTTTCAGCTGCCTGCGGACGGCGGCTTCCGGTTCACCTGCGAGTGGAAAAACACCAGCAGCCAGCAGATCGGCTTTGGCGAGTCAGCCAACAAGGAAATGTGCTTCTTCTGGGCGTACTACTACCCGAGCGTTGGCTCGCGCGTGTGCATCCACACCGAACGCTTCGGCGGCCAGGACGTGTGCTGCCCGGGCGATTCGCGGTGCGCCCTGGTCGACACCATCTTGGACTAGGCGGGGCATGGCCGACGATCCAGCCCCTGATTCGGGCGACGACCACGCGGACCGCGACGAGTCGGCTGCGAACGTGTCGCCGGAGCGGGCTGCGATCCTACGGCGCCGGAAGTTCTTCGTGGCGTCCGCGATCGCCGGCGTGGCGGCGTGGGGATGTGACCGGTCGCCGAGCGCGTGCCTGAAGATCGGACAGCCGCCATCAGCGAGCACCAGCGCAACCACCCAGCCGGAGGCCAGCGCATCGGCCGCCGAAGCCCCCTCACCCGTGGCAACGACGAGTGCCAGCAGCAACCCGCTGCCGTCGGCCAGCGCCACGCCAGCCAAGCCGCCCCCAGCGGCGACCACCAAACCGAAACCCAAGCCGCGACCGTGTCTGAAGCCGCCGCCACCCACTCCGCGGCCGTGCTTGAAGATCGCGCAGCCGCCCCCGCTCAATCCCGGTCCAAAGAAGTGAGCGCGGATCGCCGCGCGATCCTCGCCCGCCGTGAACTGCTGATCGCCACCGCGCTGGCCACCACGCTGGCGGGGTGTGACCGGATCGACCGCCTGATGGGCGGCTCCAATCCGCTTGTTTGCCTTTCACCGGTGCCGGTTCCGCCGCCTAAGCCGCCGCCTCCGCCAACCTCAGTACCTAGCGGCGCCAAGCCGACCGCGGCTCCAGACGCGCCCTCCTCCGAGCCGCCCGACCCATAGCTCATCCGCTCCGTCGATGGTCGAGCAGCCACCGCACGTTGCGGCGCACCGATTCGTCGTAGCTCAGTCCGTAGTAGAGGAAGATAGGCGCCATACTGCGTGGGGTGAGACCCGTCGTATCCACGTCGTAAGCCCGCACGGCTGAACGCAGTAGACCGGCCAAGAGCGGTTCTCCAAAGCTGCGCCGTCCGTCGAGTACGTCGACTAACAGCGAACCAGCCACTTCATTGTAAACATCGTATTCAGGGTCGAACCCGCCGGTCACGTCACACGCGCCAGCTCCAACGCAAAACGTGTAGCGGTCCCGTTCAGTCGCATAGACCACGTCGAGCGCCAACCGTGAGTCGGAGCGCTGACCGAGCGCGTGGGCAAGTCCGTCTCTTAGATCACCATGCACAAACGTTCGAACTCGCGAGCGCAGCTCCGAAAGCGCCACGTCGCGCGGATTCGGATCGACGACCTCGCAAAGCGCCGTTGGACGGAACGCGCGGGGGTCGGCTTGGTGTGCCACGCTGATCCACGACGGTGCCTCGACTTGTGAAACGGCAGCGCGCGAGACGTCGACGCTGAGTCCAACGGTGGGCAAAACTGTGCGCGTGTCCGAGGTTCTACGGGCAACGTCACGTGCCAACCGCTGCGCCGAAACCGGGTAGACCAGCCGGTTCATGCTCGCGTAGCGGTCGCTGTGGGCAGCACCTGCGGCGCCTGGGATGATCGCATGCGCATCGAGCGCAGCGATCTGTTCGAGCACGTCGGCGTATTCGCGATATGGAAAGCCCATTCCCATGCCGAGCGCGGCTTGAACTTCGAGCAGCGGTTGCCATCGCACCAGCCCGAGCTCCAGTCGCCAGTCGCCCGGGCACTGAAACGTACTACGCATCGTATCGAGGGTTTGTTTCACGTCCGCCGGCGAGCGAAGAACCGAGTCGACTTGATTCCACGCGACAGCCCCATCCGAACTGATAGCGACGCCCCACTCTACGTCCGCGCCGAAAGACGGCGTGGTGAGCAACTCAGCACCGTCG
>JAUIKB010001036.1 GCA_030430975.1 Polyangia bacterium | reverse complement strand
TTCTACAACCTCCACCCGGTCCAATGTGCGATTCGTATCGATGCGCTCGTCGCCGCTGTCTCGGAACCCACGAAAGTCGTGCGTCCCGATCAGCGAGGCTAGTTCGTTGCGCATCAACTGCTGGTTCAACCTCTCGTAGACGCGCCATGTCGTCGCGTGGAGAAACGGATCGCGAAGTCGACTTCGCAGCAACGAGTAGCGGTAGGTTTTTCGTTTCGCACCGTACCGCGGCTCATAGCCCGCGCGAACGCGCGCCGCGCGCCGGATGGCGATCGCGTCGGGGAGGTACTTGTTGAGCCCCATGACCCAGCCGTGTGATGAGATGTCGGCGTTGGTGTCGAAACAGACCATCTGATGCGCCGCGTGCACCCCGGCGTCCGTGCGACTGGCGCCGCGTACCCGGCTGGCGTCCACGGCCATGATGCGAATCGCCGTTTCCAGCTCACCGGCGATTGTACGTGCGTTGTCCTGCCGCGCGTATCCCGAGAACTCTGTTCCCACGTAGGAAACAGTGAGCAACACTCCGTGCGCTAACGGGTCACTCAAGTCAGACGGATTCGCTGGTTAGCTGCCGCCGCTGCCGCCACTGCCAGCGGCACCGCCGCTGCCACCCGAGCCACCCGAGCCACCCGTGCTAATCGTCTTGGCGGATCCCGGCGGGGACAGGCAACCCTCTGAGATAGCCTTGTCGATGGCGTCTTGCGTGGCCTTGTCTGGGGCGGCATCGGAACGCACGTCGTAGAGCGGCACCTCGGTGCAGGTCGAGTTGGCGCCGTCTTCTGCGCAGCCGACGACGATGCATGCCCAGCCCAGCGCACCGACGAGCAGCGCACCTTTGGCGACACGCGCGTAGCGGATTTTCGGCAAAGTGATTCTCGACGACATTTCTTCCTCGATTCTACGTTACTTGCCGCCGCCCCTGGGGACGAAGTTCATGGGGACTGCGGTGTCCACGCAGCCGCCGGACGGCGCTGGGAATTTCCCGGAACTGAACATCTGGCGAACACAGGAGCCGACGCCAGGGTCTCCCAGGGTGTTCGAGCCGACCGACGCGCTGCACACCTGCCCTTGCGGCCCGATCCGTACGTTCACCGTCAGGCGCCCTTTGAGCGCGGCGTTGTTGCGCAGCGCTCGCTCGTAGCAGCCGCGCGCCTGACCGGCCTTGCCACGTAACGCACTGCGTAGGGCCGCGGACGCAGTGCCCTTGCACGTACCGCTGCATCCACCGCCTCCGCCTTTGTAGACTTTGCCGCCTTTTGCGACCTTCTTGGGCGCGGCTTCCTTGCCAGCGTCCTCCGGTGGCGGCGGTGGCGGAGGCTCGTCTGGGGTGGGAGTTGGCGCGGCTGTCGCCGTGGGAACCGGGTCTGTCGTGGCGACCGGCTCCTCCTCGTTGCTGCTCATCTTCCAATAGATGAGGCCCCCCATGAGGAGGAGCATTAACAGGATCGCGACGGCGAATCCTTTGCCGCCACTCTTTGGAACTGCTTCCGCCATTACATCTCCTGATAGCACCCACGAAGGGCGTCACTCCGGCGCAAGACTAGAGCACATCTGAAAAGTCAGATGTTCGATTAAGCGCCGCGCTTGGTGCGAGTTGCGGCATTTTGCCGTGATTTTGCTGCCACCAACCGTCAATTGTCGTCCGTAGTCGCCAGATGATCAGTGGTTTCCGCGGAGCCATCGCTCGCCTGAAATATCCGCATAGCCGCCTGGCCCCACTTGCGTTGGTCGCGAAGTTTCAGCCCGCTCGGAGCGTCGGAGATGGGGGTCTTTGCACGATGGCCGAACACCAACCGGCCATCGGGGGCGAGCACATCTACAGCTAGCAGAAACACCGCGCCCGCGATGTCGCTGGCGATCGGCCAGGGCGGATCGCACAGAATCAGATCGAACGGGCCTAGGTCGCGGAGGCGATTCTTGCAGCGTTCGACGCGAGTCGGCAGGACCGTGGCGCGGTCATCAACTCCGAGCTCTCGCAGGTTGCTGCGTAACACATCGACCGCGTCGCGCCCGCTGTCGATAAACGTAGCGCTTGCCGCGCCTCGCGAGAGCGCCTCGATGCCCAAAGCGCCCGTGCCAGCATACAAATCGACGACGCGCAGCCCGCGCAGGTCGCCTAGCACTGCGAACAGGGACTCGCGGACCCGATCAGCGGTCGGCCGGGTGGTTAGGCCGGCCGGTGCACGCAGGCGTCGTCCGCGCAGCGAACCAGCGATGACTCGCACGTTGGCTAGAACCGAAAGCTCAGGTCCAACCGGCCAGAGCTCGTGCCGAGTCGTGGCGTGACACGCAGGCGTTTCGCCTCACGCACGCGGGCTTCTGCGGCGGACTTCTCGTCGCCGTCGTCAGCGAAGAAGACCATGTATGCGCCGATTCCGCCGGCGATCGCGCCGATCCCATAGAACAGATACTGGAGCGGTTCGAGCGTCGCTGCTGAGTCGCATCGGTCCTTGCCGTCCGTCAGCAGCTGCTTGGGCGGCGCAGGGCTTGGCTGGTTGCTCGGGTCGCAGGTGTCAGATCCAGGCTCGAAGTACCGCCTGTAGTCGTTGAAGCGGTCATCGTTCAGGCTGTCGATCTGGAGCGAAACCAAGGCGCCTACGACCAG
>JAUIKB010001035.1 GCA_030430975.1 Polyangia bacterium | reverse complement strand
TTAAACCAAGTAGACCTCGGGTGTGCGGGCCGCCTCACCGAGGGGACCGCGTCACTTGGCCGCTTCGAGGTCGGTCTTGGCCATCTTGGCATACCGATCGTTAGGGTACCGTGCGACCAGGTGGCGAAGGGTCGTGCGCCAGGCCTCGGTATCGCCCTTCGCCTTGAATTCTTGCCCCAAACGATACAGCGCTTCGGCCGGCGTCTCGTACTTGCGCAGCGCCGGCTCCGGTTCCCCGCCGCACTGAAGCGGGGCCTGAGCCAATCCGAGAGCTAGCGGCAGCACTATCCAGCGCACGGGTCGACACTCCCTCGAATCGCCCGAAGCGGCAACAGCTTAGGTCCGCTGACGCCACCGGACACGCATCAGGATCAGTACTCCGGCGACCACAGCACCGATACCGTCAGCGATAAAATCGGCCCACTCGGCACTGCGGTGCGGCAGCGCCGCTTGATACAGCTCCAGCAGACCGCCCATCGCGATCGAAAACACGCCGGCCGCGTGAATCCAGTACGTCGGGCGCCACTGAGGCCACAGCCATCGGATCGCGCGAACCGCGAAGGGCACCAGCAACGCGAACGCCAAGGCATGAACGATCTTGTCCGGACCTAGCGCGAATTCAATCGGTGGACTCGCCGGGACGCGAACGCTGCCGCCGATGAACAGCAAAGCGATGTAGGCGAGACACGGCACGACATGGCTCCACCAAGCACCATGCTCCAGGGCGTCTGCGGGCTCATCCGGCGAGGTCAAATCCTGGCCGTCTCCTCGAGCTCCTTGGCGTTGGTTTCCGGCAGCATGGCTAGGATCAGGACGACCGCGACCACCAGAGCCAACGACGTGGACCCCACCGCCAAACCCCACCCGACTTTGTCTGCGGCAATGCCGACCGCAAACGGCGACAGCACATAGCCGATGCGGCCGAGCAGGTTGTTCGACCACGCGAATGCGTCGCCTCTAAGGTCGGTCGGGAACAATTCTGTGGTGTAAGCGTTGAGCACCGGCGCCACCGCACTGGCACCAAAGATCCCCAACACGAGTGCTAGCGTAAGCGGCCAGAAGCCGTGTAGCGAGTAGCATCCCAGGATGCCCAGCGCGCCGAGCGAATAGATCACAACCGCGCCCTTGCGACGCCCGATCCAATCCAGGAGTCGGCCAGCGAAGAACACCATCGGCATCGATGCGATCGCCGCGATCACGATCGCCTGACCGACCTCGCCTTTTGTGAATCCGCGCTCGGCAACGGCAAATGTTTTCCAAAACGTGACGCCGTTCTGCGTGCACAGATACGTCATGAACCAAATGATCCCGAGCTGCAGCAGTCGCTTGCGGTAGGGCGTCGAAAATACGTAGAAAAAACTGCGTTTTTCGGTCTTCTCAGATTTCGCCTGCTCGGTGAAGCGCTTGGTCTCTTTCAACCCGCGGCGCGCATAGGCCAAGATGATCAGCGGGATAACGCCCATGAAATACACGCTGCGCCAGCCCCAGCGCGGGAAGTTCAGGATCAGCACCGGAACGATGCCGGCGCAAGCGATCGAACCCAGGCTACTAAATGCCTGAATCACACCCATCACCATGCCGCGACGCTTGGCAGGGAACTCTTCGGCGGCGATCACCATGCTGGTCGCCCATTCACCGATGAGGAATATCCGCGCCACCATCTGCAAGACGGCAAATACATAGATATTCGGCGAAAAACCGGTCAAAAACGTCAGCGTGGTGTACCCGGCGATCGTCCAGGTGAGCACTCGCCGGCGGCCAAATTTGTCCGCGCTGCGGACCAACAGTAGCGCCAAGATCGTTCCTGCGTTGATGAACCCGACCAGCGCGCCCATGCCGCTGCTCTGCAGGTTCATCTCCTCGGCGAGCTCAGGCAGGATCTGCGTGAGCGCCATGAAGTCGTAGCCTTCAAAGAAGGTCGCGACGCTCAGGAAGATGAAGAGCCGCCGCTGGTACGGCGTGAACCGATCCGACGGCAAGCTACCGCTGGTCGTCGTCAAATCAGGCCCGTTTCCGGGCTCGAAGCTGACGCGAGGAAGCGCCGGGGCATGCGGCCCGCGCGGTACGCCAGCCGCCCGGCGCTGATCCCCTCGCGCATCGCCGTCGCCATCAGAATCGGGTCCTTGGCGGCAGCGATCGCTGTGTTCATCAACACGCCGTCGCAACCCAGCTCCATCGCCACGGCAGCGTCGCTTGCCGTGCCAACGCCGGCGTCGACGATGACCGGAACCGAGGCGCGCTCGATAATGATCTGCAGGTTGTGCGGGTTCCGGATACCCAGCCCCGAACCGATCGGCGCCGCCAGCGGCATGACGGCCGCACAGCCAACGTCCTCGAGCTTGCGGCAGATGATCGGGTCATCCAGACAGTAAGGCAATACCGTGAAGCCTTCCTTAACCAGCGTCTCGGCAGCCGCCAGCGTCTGCTCGTTATCGGGGTAAAGCGTGTCGGCGTCTCCGATCACCTCGAGCTTGACCAGGTCGGCGATCCCTAGTTCCCGCGCTAGCCGAAGCGTGCGAATCGCATCGTCAGCCGTGTAGCAACCCGCGGTATACGGCAGGATAGACCACCGCCCGCTGGTCACCAGGCTCATCATAGAACCGCAA
>JAUIKB010000035.1 GCA_030430975.1 Polyangia bacterium | reverse complement strand
TAGCGCCGTCGCCGCCTCACGGCGACGAGGCCGAGGCCCAGCAGCAGCCAAGCTCCGCTTGAGTCGCGCTTGGCGCCGGCCGCGACGCAGCCACAACCGCCGTCGTCATCCGAACCTCCGCCGGTGGCGCCGCCGCCCGCGTTGGTGCCGGCGGCGCCAGACGCACCGCCCGTACCGCCCGCGTTACCGCCGCCTTGGCCGGTGCCGCCTGCGTTGCCGCCACCCTGTCCCGCGCCGCCGGCGTTACCGCCGCCTTGGCCAGTCCCGCCGGGTCCCGACCCGCCGGGACTGCCGCCAGCACCGCCGGCCGCGCCGCCGGTGCCGCCCGCGCCGGCGGCGCCGCCGGTGCCGCCGCCGCCGGGCGTCGGATCTTTGAAGTCTTCGCCGATGGCCCAACCCGGGTTGCCGTTGGCATCGTACAGGTAGGCACCGACGTCTGCGACGCCGCCGCGCGCGGTGCCGTTGAAGTCGTCGTCTGCGACATGGGCGGCGTCGCCCGCTCCAGGCAGCTTACCGCCCATCTTGGGGAAGACGTCGGACATCGCAACGTTCGCGAAGTCATTCATGCGATTGCCGCTGCTGTCGAAGCCGCTGGACGCGCCCTGCATCGAGCCGGTACCAACGTTGCCAGCGACCGTAGCCATCGCCGTGTTGCCGCCCAGTCGGAGGGCGTTGCCGCCGTTGGAGTACAGCGCGTTGTTGGCGATGATGACGGTGGCGTTGATGTCGTTGGTGCGGATGGCGTCGTTGTTACTGAGTATCGTGTTGTGAACGATCGTCAAATTGCCGGGCACTGCGCCCTGATGCGTCTGGCTATGCAGGCCGTTGTCGTTCGCGCTGAGGACGATGTTGTTGCGAATGGTGGCGTCGCGCGCGATCTGCATGCCGTGATTGCCGCAGTTCCACATCACGTTGCGCTCGATGAGATTGCGCTCCTTGCCCTCGGTTCCGTACAGCAGGATGCAGGGGTACTTGGTGTCGTGGATGACGTTGTCCCGAACGACGTTCCCGTAGCTGCCGATCTTGATCTCGATGCCGTCACCCTGGGAGACCGTCGTTCCCGAGCTGCCGTCCGTGTGGTGGACGTAGTTGCCCATGACGAAGCTGTTGAAGATTCGGCACTGGTCCATGTTGCAGCCGAGATAAAAGCCTTCGCCCGTTCCGCCAGTGTGGTGCACTTCGTTGCCGATGAACCGCAGGCCTTCGTAGTCGCCGCCTCCGATGTTCGCGCTGATGCCGACGTCGGCGGTGTCGTGGACGTTGCAGTCCTCGATCGTAATGAAGTCCGAGTCGAGCAGGCGGATACCGTGTGAGCCGCCTGACACCTCGAGGGCACGCAGCTCGACGTACTGCGTATTCTCGATGTTGATGACGTTTTGGCTAGCGTTCCTGGTGATGTGGGCGACCTCGCCGTCCTTCGACCGAATCACGATCGGCATCCCGGACGCGCCGGATGCACTGATGATCAGCTTCGAGCTGAGCGTGTAGGTACCGCCCTTCAAGACCAGCTCGTCACCGGGCATCAAGGCGTTGATTTCTGCGCCGAGGTTCGCGGAGTTGTCGATTTCCTTTACGACCGCGCCGGCATTAGCGGCGGCCGTGATGACGAGCGCAGCGGAAGAGAAGGCGACGAAGCGAGCGGGGGATTGGCGAAGTGACAAGGCGGAACTCCTGTTCTGGCGCTGAAAGCGCTTGCCTGTTGTACTCCCGTTGCCGGTCGGGCTCAAACGGCGCTAGGGGGCGGCACGCGCTCAGCGAATCGTTCGATCGTCTTCGACAGCAGATCCGCGCGCCACCCGCTCAGCATCTCGAGCGCGTCGCCGAGTCGGTTCCGTTGCTGATAGCCTCTGCGCATCAAGCGCGTCAGTCGGCCCGGCAGCGCGAGTTCGGGGGCGACTTGGAGTTCCGCACACACTTCGGCGCGCATCATCGCAAACCACCCGTCTGCGCGCACCTCGCCGAATGTGGCGTATGCCGAGGGTTCGATCTCCACGAAATCTCGACCGTCGGCATCCGCCGCCGCTCGCTTGATCAACGCCACCAGTTCTTGACCGTGCAGTTTTGCGACGCGGTGAGGCACGGCCTTGATGCGGCTCAGATCGGAAACGCTGCGCGGTACCCGACTGGCGATCGCTAGAAACGCTTTGGATGGGACAGCCTTCGGATCGAGCTGCCGTTCGTTGAACCACTCGATCAGTGCACGCAGCACCGCCTGGCTCGGCGTGTCCAGCTGCCATGCGTTGCGGAACGAATCGAGGTTTAGCGGTGTCGGTGGGTCGGGCTGGGGGTCGAGCGCGTCGTCAGTGGCGTCGAAGATCACGTCCACCCGATCGAGGGCCTCTGCCTGGTCCATCAGCTGGTCGTAGAGTTCGGGTAGGTGCTCGACGTCGCTGGCGGCGTACGCCTGCTGCGCGCGCGGTAGCGGTCGGCGCTTCCAGTCGTCGGCTTGGTGGGTCTTCATGCTGCGCAGCTTCAGCAGCTTGTATTGGAGGTACGCGAGCGACACCGATGCTTCGGCGCTCATCAACCCCCACGCGATCTGTGTGTCGAAGATGTCCGGAGGGGACTCTAGATCGAAGGCCCGGCACAACAGCGGCACGTCCTGTACGCCTGCATGCAGGACCCAGGTAGCGCGACGCGCGGCGACCACGTCGCCGAGACTGGTCAGATCGCGCAGGCGAAGCGCATCCACCAGGTAGATCTCACGGCCCGCGGAGACTTGGATCAGGCACAGGGTCGTGCCCGCTTTCGTCGATTCGAATTCGGTGTCGATGAAGAACGTCTTGCCGGTCGAGAGGTCTTCGATGGCCTCGTCCAGGCCGCGAGCGTCGTCGATCAGCTGCATCGAAGCCTTGTATCAGGAATGTGCCGCGGGTGGGTCTTCGGCACGGATTCCGTCCAATACCATGCCGACAAGCGCCCCCGTGACCTCGTGGGGTTCGCCCAGGTCGTTGCGATCGAGAAAGCGGAACAGCAGATTTTCGGTTGCCCCGACGACGGTGATCGCCGTCAGTCGAGCGGACAGATTAGTCCGCAGCAGCTTGCGTTGGTGGGCGACTTCCGTCAGGGAAATCGCAGCCTGGGTTACCTGTTCGGAAAATTCACGAATCGGTACTCGCGCGCCCTCCGACGGAGCCCGACATTCTTGCAGGTACAATTTGACCGACTCCGGCGACTGCAGCAGTACCAACGCGAGTTCGCCGGCGAGCGTTTCGTAAGCAGAGAATACTTCGGCGGTAGACGCCGCCGCGTTGAGCCGGCCCTCGCAGCGCTGCATGGCGCTCAAGAACTCCTCGACGAGTGGTTCGAATAACGAGCGTACCAGCTGCTGCTTGCCGTCGAAGTAGCGATAGAAGCTGCCTTTGGCGACGTTGGCTGCCTGGGTGATCTCGTCCACGGTGACGGTTTCTACGCCGCGTTGCAGAAACAGCGGGCGCGCGGCTTCGCAAATGGCTCGCGTGCGCTCGACGCGATTCGCGGCCCGCTTGCCTCCGACTTTGCCCGGACGCTGTTTTGGAACTCGCCCCGGCGCGTAGCTTTTTTCGTTGGACAAATCGGTAGCCTTTGCTAAAAGAGTGACTGAACGGTCATGTTTTAACGGGAGCTGGTGATGATCGGATTTCCACTAGGGCTTTTTGCGGCGAACGCCGCTGAGTGGGTCGTGCACAAGTATGTGTTGCACGGATTGGCGCGAAACAAGAAGAGCTTCTGGGCCTTCCATTGGCACGAACACCACCGCGACTCGCGGCGCAATGGCTTCGAGGACCCCGCGTACGAACGATCCCCGTTCGCTTGGAACGCTCAAGGCAAGGAACTCCTCGGCCTGGTGGCCGGTACTGCGCCTTGGCTGCTCGTGGCGGGCCATGCCCCCTGGTTCGTGGCCGGAATCGCCTATTCGACCGTCAACTATTACCGGGTTCACAAGCGGTCACATCGCGATCCCGAGTGGGCACGCGAGCACCTGCCATGGCACTACGACCACCACATGGGTCCGAATCAGCACGCCAACTGGTGCGTCACGAAGCCGTGGTTCGATGAGATCATGGGGACGCGGGAGCCCTTCGTCGGCACTGAAAAGGAACTCAAGCAGCGCTCTCGGCACCGAAAACGCGAGCGCTCAGCCACCCGCGCCACAGCCTGAAACGGCATCCACCGACGGGCAGGGGCCGAAGTGTGACCACGCCGTGCGGACTTTGAGCTGAACAGAGGACCGGTACTGTGTGCCTCGGGCCCAGGAGTTCTTGACTCACCAGCCCAGGTGCGGGACCGAGTGCCCCGTGTCGGCAAGCTACTTCGATGTGGACGGGACGTTGGTCCGCACCAATCTCGTGCACCCGACCCTGTTCTATTTGCTGAACCAGGGTACGCCGGTTCAAACCGCTACCCGTTTGGGTCGAGCGCTCTTCAAGGCGCCGCGCATGGCGCTCGCGGAGGTGGTCGATCGGCGGACGTTTAACGAGCTGCTGTTCAGCTCCTTCGAGGGCATGAGCGAAGACCGGCTCTTGATCCTGGCCGACGAGGTGTTCGACCGTGTGCTCAAGCCCGCGATCTTCGCCGGCGCGGCATCGCTCGTGCGCGACAGCCTGACCGTGGGACGTGACGTTGTGTTGATCTCCGGCGCGCTCGATTTCTTACTCGAGCGTGTCGCGGACCACCTCGGCGCGACACACGTGATCGGCAACCGGCTCGAGATGAAGGACGGTATCGCCACCGGCAAGCTGCTAAAACCGGTCGTCGCCGGGCCCGAAAAGGCGCGCCTTATCCGAGCGCACGCGAGGGCCCACGGACACGATTTGGACGACTGCTACGGATACAGCGACAGCTACTCCGACGTACCGATGCTGAGCGTCGTGGGTCACCCCGCGGCGGTCAATCCCGACAAGCGCTTAGCGCTCCTCGCCAAGGCCTACAGCTGGCCGAGCTTTGACTTCGCTACGTGAGCGGCGCGATCGAGAAATCTGCAACCAACCCCACCATCGAATGAGTTCATGAACCATCCCTGTGTAGTGACGTTGGAGCGCGACAGCGCGCCGCGCGTATTGTTCTGTGGCGACTCCTTAGTAGAAGTCGACTTACCCGCGGGAACGCGCGTGATTTACCCGAAGCCCCCGATGGCGGCGCTGCCGGATGTGGACGCCGCTATCCGCCACGCCATCAATCACCCGCAGGGCAGCGATCCGCTGTACGCGAAGCTGTTTCCCGGCATGAAGGTAACGATAGCAATCGACGATATCTCGCTGCCGTTGCCGCCGATGCGTCGCCCCGACATCCGTGAGCGAGTGCTGACGATCGTCCTGGCGCTGCTGGCGGACCACGGCGTGGACGACGTCGAGATGATCGTCGCCACTAGCGTACATCGACGGATGAAGGGTCACGAAGTGCGCCACATGGTGGGCGACAAGATCTTCAACGAGTACTGGCCGGATCGCTTGTACAACCATGACGCTGAAGACGCCGACAACATGGTCGAGCTCGGCACGACCGAGCAGGGCGAGGTCGTTGAACTGAGTCGACGCGCTGTTGAGAGCGATTTGGTCATCTACGTGAACCTCAACTTCGTGCCCATGGACGGCGGTCACAAGTCTGTCGCTGTGGGGCTGTGTGGCTACAAGAGCCTCCAGGCGCACCACAACCCGCGCGTGATGCGCGCGTGTCACAGCTACATGGATCCCGCCAAGAGCGAGTTGAACAACTCGGTGGAGCGGATGGGCAAGATCGCCAATCAGCACCTCAACGTGTTAGATTTCTTGGCGAAGAACGAAGACGACCTCACGGGTAAAGAGCGCGCGATGCAAAAAGGGCTGTTGGCCGTTCTCAAGCGGACGCCGCAGCCTGCGAGGCAGGCGATCTTCGACAAGTTTCCGGCGCCCTATGGCGTGACCGGCGTGCACGCTGGCGAGACAGAGGCCGTCCACGCCAAGACGCTCGACAAGTGCTTCGAACAGTACTGCGTGCCGTTCGAGGGTCAGGTCGATGTCCTGGTAAGCGGCGTGCCGTTCATCAGTCCATACAACGTGCATGCGGTTCGCAACCCGTTGTTGGTGCAAGTGATGGCTCAGGGTTACCTGTTCAATCTGTATCGCGGCGCGCCACTGGTGAAAAAGGGCGGAACCCTGATCATCACGCATCCGTGCACGGACAAGTTCGATCACGAGCAACACGCGCCCTATATCGACTTCGTACACCGCCTGCTGCCGGAAACCCGTGACGCAATGGAGCTCCACAAACGCTACGAGCAGAAGTTCGCCCGCGATCCCGCGTTCATTCAGATGTACCGCACCGGGCATGCATACCACCCGGTTCACCCTTTTTACATGTGGTATTGGGGCGAGGCCGGACGTCAGCACCTAGGGCGCGTGATCGTGGTCGGTGCCGATAACGAGTACATTCCTAAGTTGCTGGGCTACGAGACGGCTCCGTCGATGGATGAGGCGCTGTACCGTGCAAAGAACGGCGAGGCGCGGAGCCTCGACATCGCCTGCCTTCACGTGGCGCCGATGCTGATGGCCGACGTGTCGGTACCGAAGGGCGGGGGCGCGGTCGCGTGAACCAAAAGCTGGACGCGAACTCGCGCGCGGCGACGCTCAGCGTCGCCCAGCAGCTGCGCGGTGCAAAGCTCGTCGTCATCGGCGGAACGGGCTTCTTGGGCAAGGTGTTCTGGGTCATGCTGCTGGCCAGATTTCCGGACATCGAGAAGCTGTACCTGGTAGTCCGAGCCAAGGCCGGTCAATCCGCCGAACAGCGATTTTGGTCTGAGATAGCCGCCAGCGAGGCACTGGAACCGCTGCGTGAGGCGCACGGTGACGGCTACGATCAGTTCCTCCGGGACAAGATCGTCCCGATCAAAGGCGACGTGTCGCTGCCGATGTGCGGGCTTGAGCCCGACGTCCGCGACGAGATCCGTGGCTTGACCAGCGCGGTCATCAACTCTGCGGGCGTGGTGGACTTCGATCCGCCGCTCGACGAGGCGCTCAAGGTCAATGCGTTTGGCATTCAGAACCTGTGCGAATTGACGCGCGATCTACAGACGAAGCTCATGCACACCAGCACGTGCTACGTCGCGGGCAGCCGTACGGGGTTCATCGAAGAAGACGAACCGACAGCTCACCCGTTTCCCCGCGTTGCAGAACTCGAAGCGGCTCACTGGGACCCGGACGCGGAGATCGCCGAATGCCTCGACGTCATCGAGCAGGCGCGCCACCGCGGCAACGATGCGTTCCGCCAGAGTCGCTTCCTAGACGAGGCTAAAGCCAACTTAGCTGCCCGCGGTGAGCCTGCCCAAGGCAAGGTGCTTGAGGACGAGATAGCGCGCGTGAAGCGCAAGTTCGTCGAAGCGCGCCTCGCCGAGATGGGCACCGAGCGCGCGCAGTTTTGGGGCTGGGCGAACACGTATACATACACGAAGTCGATCGGTGAGCAGATCATCTATGCGTCAGGCCTCGACTACACGATCGTTCGTCCGGCCATCATCGAATCGTCGGTGTCCTTTCCGTGTCGCGGCTGGTGTGAAGGCATCAACACCAGCGCGCCGCTCATCTATGCCTTGCGAGAGGGCCAGACTCAGATCCCGGGCTCGGACAACTACTTAGACTTCATCCCGTGCGACATGGTCGCCGGAGCCATGATCCTGTCGCTCGCCGAGCTGCTCGAGGGCACAGCGCCGCACGTGTACCAATACGGTTCGAGCGATACCAACCCATGCACGATGCGGCGCTTCTTCGAGCTCTCCGGGCTGTACAAGCGGCAGTACTACAACCGCACGGGTCGCGGCGGTCCGGTCGTGTCGACGCTCCAGGCGCACTTCGAAGGGGCGATGCTCAGCAAGCAGCAGTTCCATGGTTATGGCCCGCTGCAGATCGCTAAGGGTGTCAAGACGGTCTCCAAGTGGCTCAAGAAGTCTGCGGTCGGCCCAACGGCGCCATTGCTCAAACCGGCAGCAAAAGCTCTGGCCGGATTCGCCGACGGTCAGCAAAAAGTCGGTAGCGTTCTGAATCAGTTCATTCCGTTTACTGCCGACTTCTCCTACGTTTTTCGATGCGATAATACACGTGCCGCGTACGCGAGGCTCTCCGACGCCGAGCGCGAACTGATCCAATGGGAGCCTACGAGCATCGATTGGCGGGACTGGTTTCTGAATGTTCATATCCCGGGCCTTGAAAAGCGCGTCTTTCCGTTGATCGATGAGCGCATCGCTCGTGACCGGCCGCCGCCCAAGCGTCACGAAACGCTGCCGGCGCTGCTCGATCAGATGGCGGAGCGGTTCGAACTTGCGGTGGCCTTGCAGCGCACCGAAGAACACGGCCTCAGCAGGCTCAGCTTCCAGCAATGGCGCGAGCGTTCCCTGGGCGTTGCCAGCCGGCTCGTCGAGGCCGGGGTAAGTCCGGGCGACCACGTGCTGCTGGCGGGTGCCAACCACCCAGCATGGCCGATAAGCTTCTTCGGCATCCTTTACGCGGGCGCCACGGTGGTGCCGCTCGATCCCGACATCGACGGTCCTACGGCAGACACGCTGCAACGCGCCGCCGACGCGAAAGTAGCGATCGGCGACGGCCCGGTTCGCAAGAGGCTGGAGCCGCCGCTCGAGGGCCGTGTGCAGTGGCTCGATCTAAACTCGATGGTGGACGCGGCGGCGGCGCCGGGTTTCGAGCCCGTCGCGACGCAGCCTTCGTCCGTCGCAGCCCTGATTTTCACCAGCGGGACCACAGGTTCGCCGAAGGGCGTCATGCTCGCGCATGAGAACCTGACCGCGCTGGTCGCGTCCCTGGCCCCGCTATTCCCACTTAAAAAGGGCGACCGCGTCCTAAGCGTGCTGCCGCTGCACCACACCTTTGAACTTACCTGCGGCATGCTGCTGCCGCTGTCGCGCGGCGCCCGAATCGTGTACCTCGACGAACTTACGGCCGACCGCCTGGAGGTGGGGCTCAAGAGCGGGCGAATCACCGCGATGGTTGGCGTTCCCGCGCTGTGGGAGATGCTCGAGCGGCGCATCGTCAATCGCATCGCCGAGCACGGCGTCTTGGCGTCTCGGTTATTCGAGACCGCGGTGGAGCTGAACCGCACGCTCGGGAAGAACTTCGGCGTCGACGCTGGCAAGCTGATGTTTGGGCCGGTACACGAAGCGCTCGGCGGACATCTTCGCTATCTCGTGAGTGGAGGAGCCGCCCTTCCGGAGGCGACTCACAACCTGTTCTCGGGCGTCGGGCTGCATCTGGCCGAAGGCTACGGACTAACGGAGGCCTCACCGGTGTTGACGGTCGCCAAGGGGGGGCCCAAGGCGCGCGCAGGTCACGTTGGCAAGCCGATTCCGGGGGTCGAGATCCGCATCGACAGTCCGAACGAGGCCGGCGTCGGTGAGGTCCTGGCACGCGGTCCCAACGTGATGCTGGGATACCTCAACAACGCCGAAGCCACCGGACGATCGATCGGCGAGGACGGCTGGCTGCGCACGGGCGACCTCGGAAAACTCGACCGGCGCGGTCAGCTCGAGATCGTCGGTCGCAGCAAAGACACGATCGTCACGTCGAGCGGTGAGAACATTTATCCCGATGACGTTGAAGCGCGCCTCGGTAAGGTCGAGAACGTCGAAGAACTCGCGTTGGTGGGCATCGCTGAACCGCGCGGCGGCGAGCGGTTGGCGTGCGTTGCCGTGCCAGAGTCCAACGACGCGCACAGCCGGGAGCACCGCCAAGAATTGGCTAAGACGTCGCTACGCCGCGCGTTCGCCAACCTGCCGGTGGTCATGCGACCGGCCGTTCTGACGCTGGTGGACGCTCCGCTGCCGCGCACGGCCACGCGCAAGGTTAGGCGCAACGAAGTGCGGCGCATGATCGAACGGGTCGCGCCACTTTCGGATCGTGCCGGCGCGCGCCGCGCAACCTCCGGGACCGGCAGCATGGTGCGGGCCGCGGCCGCGTTGATCGCGCGCCGCGATCCTTCGGAGCTCACCGCCGACACCACACTGCGCGGTGACTTGGGCTTCGACTCTCTCATGCTGCTCGAGCTGCTTGTGTCCCTTGAGGGCCAGACCGGACGCACCGTTGACGCCGATCGGCTGAGCGAGTGCGAAACGATCGGTGAGGCGGAAGCGGTGCTGCGCTCTGTCGGGGTGCGTCGCGTCGACACGAAAGCGATCGAAAAGGAGCCGGAAGCAGAGCTAGAGCTTCCACAGCCCGTTCGTGATGCGGCCATGCAGTGGCTCGGCCGTGGCCAGATGAACTTTTACGAGAAGGTGCTGCAGACCGAAGTGACCGGGCGCGCGAACATTCCGTTCAACCGCAACGTCTTAATCGCGGCTAATCACGCCAGTCATTTGGACATGGGGCTAGTCAAATACGCGCTCGGCTCGTACGGCTCTGGGATGGTGGCGCTCGCCGCCCAGGACTACTTCTTCGAAGGTGGAAAGTGGCGTAAGGCGTACTTCGACAACCTGACCAACCTTGTGCCTATGTCGCGCCAGGGCTCGCTGCGCCAGTCGCTCCGCAAAGCCGGCGAACTGCTCAAGGGCGGAAAGAACGTGCTTGTCTTCCCCGAAGGAACGCGCAGCACGTCCGGGCAACTCGCGGAGTTCAAGCCGGCTGTCGGACACATCGCGCTGCAGAGCGGCGTCGACATCCTGCCGGTGTGGCTGGGCAATACACATCTGGCGTTACCTAAGGGCGCGGTGGTGCTTCGCCGCCGCGACGTGAAGGCGCGAATTGGCCCGCCGCTGACGATCGGCGAGTTGAGGCGACTGACGGACGGGTTATCGATGACCGAGGCATCACGCGCGGTCGCGCGCCTCACCGAGCGTGCGGTGAGCGAACTGAGCCGCGGTCGATCGCTAGACATATCGCGGCTTCATTCGCTCGAGGACTCGGACGACTCCGCGCCGCCGTCGATGGCGGACGTGTTCCGTGAGCTCGAGGGACGGTTCCAAGCCGGCGCTGTGAGCGAGCCGGTGAGCTTCTACTTCTCCTTGGGCGACGGCGAGCGCTGGACGATCCGCGTCACCGAAGGCGACTGCGTGGTTCGACAGGGCAAGGCTGCGGAACCAGCCGATTGCGTGCTCAAGACCAGCCGCGACATGTTCGAACGCATCGTGCGCCAGGCCTACACGCCCACGCCCGACGAGTTCATCGCCGGCGTTGTGAAGAGTAATAACATCAACTTGCTAGTCACGTTTCAGAAGGTGTTCGCTCTGGTGGACCGGTAGCAACGCTGACCGGCAGGCCGGACGGGGCTTGTAAGTTTCCACGAAACTTGCGGCGAAGCGCGCAGCCGACGACTGCGAGTTGTTGAGAGCGCGTCGCGCGGCTAGATTTCCCGCATGCGACTCTCTGGGCGTTGGTTGGAACGGCTGTCGGCGCTGGTTTTCGGGGCCAGCCTCACGGCACTCTCATGCGCTGCCACGGACGGCGGCGGCCGGGGCGGGACCATCGACACCGGCGGCGGCAACTCCGGCGGGGCGGGGAATACGGCTGGTTTCGGCGCCGGTCAGGGCTTCGGTGGCTTCGCGGGCATGGCCGGAACCGGCACGTTAGAAGACGGCGGCGAGTGCGCCGCGTTTTCGCAGACGGCTGACAACTCGGTCCGACCGATCGACATCATTTGGGCGGTCGACAATTCGTGCAGCATGACGTTCGAGGCGCAAGAGGTTCAGAACAACATGAACACGTTCGCCAGCGCGATCCTAAACCAGGGCATCGATGTCCACGTCGTGTTGATATCGGAATCGGGTCCGGCGGGCGGTTTTCCTCCGAGTAATGGCATTTGCTTGCCAGCGCCTCTGGGCAGCGGCCAGTGCCCAAACGATTCGAACCTGCCGCGCTACATGCGTGTGGACGACGCGGTGGCGAGCAGCAATTCGCTGATGAAACTGCTGGAGCACTACCCGACGTACAAGTCCGTCCTGCGCCAGAACGCACTCAAGTACTTCGCGGTGGTCACGGACGACGAGTCGCAGCTGAGTTCACAGGACTTCATCAACCAGCTCGGTGCGCTCGATCCCGGCTGGTTCGACTTCTGGCGGTTCTTCGGCGTGTTTTGCACAGGCGGATGCACAGGCTTCCCCCCACCGTGCGCGAACACCGGCACCGTCTACCAGGAGCTGTGCAACGCTTCGGGCACGACGGCGGGCGACCTGTGCCAAGGTCAATCGAACTTCAGCGGCGTCTTCGCGGCGCTCGCCCAGACCGTTCAGACGTCGCAGCAGCTTGACTGCCAGTGGAAGCTGCCGCCGCCGCCGCCGGGGGAAACGCTCGATCCGTCGCGGGTGAACGTTCAGTACACACCGGGCGGGCAGGGCCAACCGATCCCGATTTACAAGGTGGACTCCGCCGCCGCGTGCGGTCCACAAGGCGGCTGGTACTACGACAATCCGCAGGCGCCGACGACGGTGATCGTGTGTCCGACGAACTGTCAGCAGATGAGCACCGACCTAGCCGGCAAGGTCGACATCCTGACCGGCTGCGCGACCATCGAAGTGCCCAAGTAGCCAGGCAGCTCGACAGCTCGGCAGCTAAGCGAGCGAACAAAACCGCCATCGCAAGCACAAGCGTTGCTACCCTGGGCGCTCACCGCTCAGGAGATGCCGCGTGTTCAAAGCAGTCGCTAGCCCGTACCTCGTTCCCTTTAACGGGAGATTTCGACTCCCCAAGGCGCCGACCAAACCACCGGCGAATGCCCCCAACAAGCGTGAACTCAAGGCGCAGCTCAAAACTGCAACGGAAGAACTCAGCGATTTGCAGGAGATCCTCTACGCGCACGACAAGCATTCGGTGCTGCTTGTGTTTCAGGCGATGGATGCCGCGGGAAAGGACGGCACGATCCGCGCCGTGCTGAGCGGGATCAACCCCGCGGGCTGTCAGGTCTATTCATTCAAGCAGCCGTCCCCCGAAGAACTCGATCACGACTTCTTGTGGCGGACGTCCAAGGCGATGCCCGAGCGTGGGCGCATCGGCGTGTTCAATCGTAGTTACTACGAAGAGGTGCTGGTCGTGCGAGTGCACCCGGAATACCTCGCGGGGCAGAACATTCCCGATCAGCCCGCTCCCGCCGAGCTGTTCGCTGGACGGTATCAGTCGATTCGGGACCACGAGGCGCACTTGGCGCGCAACGGCACCGTCATCCTGAAGTTCTGGCTCAACGTTAGCAAACAGGAGCAGCGCCAGCGCTTCCTGTCACGGTTGAACGAACCGGAAAAGAATTGGAAGTTCTCAGCCGGCGACGTTGCGGAACGACAGCTATGGGACAAGTACATGGACGCTTACCAGAACGCGCTGAACGAAACCTCGCGGTCGTGGGCGCCCTGGTATGCGGTGCCGGCAGATGACAAGCGCTTCATGCGTGCCACCGTCAGCGACTTGATCGTGCGATCGCTCAAACAGCTCGACTTGCGCTACCCGTCGGTCCGCGCGAAGGACAAGGCGCGGTTCGAGGAGATGCGTCAACTGCTCGAAAACGAGAAGTGAGCGACGACGAGGAGGAATTCCGTCGCGCGCTCAAGCGGGACGTAAGTCGTCCCGAGTCCAGAGCCGGCTACTATATCTACGCCGCGGTCTGTCTCGGCGTAGGCGTCGTTAGCGTGATCGGTGCCAAGTCGCAGGCGATCTACTATTCGGGGTTCATTCTCGTCGGCGTCTCGTTCGTTCTGGCCGGCATCGGCTGGAAGAAGAACCAGCGCTGGCGCTAGTCGGGCGCGACCGCCTTGATCTTGACCGTTCCGCTGAGCCGAAGCGGGGCTCGAACCGGCACGCCGAAGTACGTTTCGGAGCCACAATACGGCGTAATGCCACCGGAAACGCTGCGGTTAGTGCCGCGCCGATGCAGCACCAAGCTGAGCGACACCGGCTCGTCTCCGCATGGGCCGTCGGGCTGGGGATCGCCCGTCCACTTGGCCGTGTACATGACGGTCTGCGATTCGGGCAGTCGTATGACTCGACCTTGTGCGGTCAGCTGCGTTTCCTTCGGAACGACGCCGAAGCCTTTGTCCACGGTGAGCTGCATGTCGACGTGTTCGCCTCGCAGTTCGAGTCTCACGTCGGCCGAGTTGCGGATGTCGAGATCCAACTCGCTGGTGACGATTTCTGTGATCGGTCCAGGTCCGGGCGTCTTCGAAGCGGAGTCGCTCTCCTCGCTACTGCACGCCAGCAGTGCGCCCGCCACGGCCACGATAGCCATCGAGCCCGT
>JAUIKB010000034.1 GCA_030430975.1 Polyangia bacterium | reverse complement strand
GATCAGAGAGCATGGGGCTCCAGCGAAGCGCAGCCTGCCAGTAACAACAGGACGATCTCCGTGAATGGTTCGAGCAACTCAGAGAGCATCTGCAACGGAGCTTAGCGCGCCGGGTCATTGCCGCGGTGTCGATCGGGGTGCGGCACGCCCGTTCAGTTGACCGACGTGTTCTGGGCCTCGCGGCTCGGGGCGCGTCACAATCGTGTGGTGAAACCGCTGAGCGAATCCGTGTGGCGAGTCCTGCTCGCCGGCTTGCTCAGTACGCCGTTGACGGCGCCGGTACTGTTGACAGGGTGTAGCGAGTCACCGACGCCCCGCGGCGAAAGCAGCCCACGCGCTGAACCGCCACCGGAGCCTACGGTCGCCGCTACGGCGGTGGAAACGGAGCCGGAGCCGCCGGAGCCCGGGCCCGAGCGCGATCCTGACGAGCTGGTGATCTTTGCCGGGGGCGACGTCGATCTCGGTCGCGTCGTTGGGCAGCGGCTCCTCAAGAATCCGAACTATGACCCGTTGGCACGACTCAAGCCTCTGCTCGAGTCGGCGGACTTTCGGATGGTGAACCTGGAGTCGCAGCTCAGCGACCAAGGTGGCGAGACGGTCTCGAGAAAAAACCCTCTAATCTTTACGGGTCCACCGGCCGGCGCCGACGTGCTCGCGCGTTCGAACATCCAGCTGGTCTCGTTAGCCAATAACCACGCTTGGGATTACGGCGAAGGCGCGTTCAAACAGACGCTGGGGAACCTGCGTCGCGCCAACGTAGCGTTTGCGGGCGCGAGCGATGTGCCCAACACGCAGTATCGGCCCACGACCATTGAGGTCAGCGGGTTCAAGATAGCGGTGTTCGCCGTGACGCACATCTGGAATCAGGGGCCGTTCAATGAGCACCGCGGTCGCTACTTCGTGGCTTGGGCCAACTATCCCGCACTCATCAAGCGAGTCGCTCGAGCCAAGAAGACGCACGACATCGTGCTGCTCAACTACCATGGGGACGCCGAGTATCTTGAGAAGCCGATGGAGTGGACCAGGGTCTTTCTGCGCGCGGCCTCTAAGTTAGGCTTCGACGCCATCATCGGTCATCACCCCCACGTTCCCCACGGCGTGGGCTGGCGCGCAGGTGCACCGGTTTTTTACAGCCTGGGTAATCTCGTGTTCCGCGAGTACGGTGGCATCAAATGGACGCAGCACAGTTTCGCCGCGCGGCTCACGTTTCGCAGAGCCGAGGGCGGCGTCGCGCTCGCCACGACGGAAGCCTGTCCCTACGTGATCGAGGATTACGAGCCGCGGTCGATGGCGGCCGAGGACGTATCCAGCCTTCGCCAGCACCTCTTGAAGCTGTCGAAGCACGTCGGCGGCTCGAACGTGGGTGAGGCGAACGCTCGTGGATGCATGCCGCTGACGCCGCCGTCGCGGTGATGGGCCGGCACGTGATCTAATCGGTCAGCTGAGCGACGAGTTGTTCACTCTTGGCCCATAGTTCTTCGGCTAGCTCCGCGTTCTCTGCTTGATCGTGCAGGGTCTCTTTTACCTGACAGTCGGCGAAGTATTTCCCGGTGACGTCGCTCAGCTCAGGATGGGTGGCGACGAGCACCTGGGTCGCGGCGCCTTGCGGAATCGTCTTGAGCGTCATGCTCGACAGCATTTCGTCGGGGTTTTCGATGTGGCGCACGAGATTGGTGCGGATCACGCCCGGGTGCACGGCGTTGGCGGTTTGCCCCGTACCCTCGAGGCGCTTGGCGAGCTGTTTGGCGCACAGGATGTTGGCGAGCTTGGACTGCCCGTACATTTTCCAGGGCGCGTAGTCACGCTCACCGCTGAGGTTGTCAAACTCGATGCCCGCGCTGGGGGCCATGCGATGCGCTCCGCTGCTGAGCATGACGATGCGTCCGTCCTTGGCGAGCGCGTCGATGCTCTCCGTTACCAGGATGAAGTGCCCGATGTGATTGGTGAGGAACTGCAGATCGAGGCCGAGCGTCGTACGCGGCTCCGGCAGCGCCATGATGCCTGCGTTACAGATGAGCGCGTCGACGGGCTTACCCATGGCGACAATCGCCTTGGCGGCCGCGCGCGCCGACTTCGGATCGGATAGTTCGCAGACGAGCGGAGTGCCGTCGACCCCCGTCGCTTTGATGGCCTCGGCAGCTTTCTCCTGCGTACGCGCCGCGCCGATGACGTGGGCGCCGCGCAGTCCGAGGACCCGCATGGTCTCGAGCCCAAGCCCCGAGTTGCATCCGGTGACCACGTAGGTTTTTCCTTTCAGGTCGAGACCTTCGGTCACTTGCTCGGCGGTGGTTTCAAATCCGAAGTCTTGTAGCTGCATGAGCAAAGCGTAGTGCGGCGCGCGTTAATGCGTCCACCCGGACCGTTCGTTGAGCGGAATCTGATCATTGACTGAGCACGCTTGGTTCCGGAATTGGCTGCGGATATCCTCAACCTGTCGACACAGAGGGTCGAAGAGAGGTCATCGCATGGCGCAGCGTTCGTTCAAGCTACCCGGTCCGCGGTTCACACAAGCCGCGCGGAGCGGCATCGCGTTCACGATGGCGGTAGCCACCTGCTCGGTTCTGTTCGGAATGACGCCGAACAGCCCGCCGGATCTTCCGCTCACGCCTGACGCGGGCAACGCTGTCGTGCAGCTGAGCGGTGAGATCGACGACGGACCCGTCAAAGAGTGGATCGACGGGGAATGGGTTGACGTCTCCGACGACGACGTGCTCGAAGGCGCAGTCGAGGTGGACGCGGACGAGCCGGCGCATCCCGAAGCCCCGGGCGACGCGCTGGCTGACACCGAAGCATGCGACGGCGCTCTGGGCGAGGCGGACGATGCCGATTGTTCCGACCTCGAGTTGGACGCCGCGGACGAAGGCGACTGCACGGACGACGACGCCGATTGTTCCGACCTCGAGTTGGACGCTGCAGACGAAGGCGACTGCACGGACGATGAGGCCGACGAAGGCGAGGACGCTGAGCTGGACGACGCTGCCTGTGAAACGATCGATCTGCAGACGACGGCTCCCGGCTCGCCGCCCACGGGTCCGACCGTTCCGACCCCCAAACAACCGCCCGCAAAGACCCCCGGCAAGGCTCCGAGCAAGTCGCCCAAGAAGCCGTCGTCCGATGACGATGATGCAGGCGATGAGGTGCCGATCAGCGAAGCCGAGCGTGCCGATGCGAACCTGCTGCCCGTCGAACATCAGCTGGAGGAGTTCAAAGACTCCGAGCTATGCGTTTGGGAGAAGGACTGCGAGGAGGTCCGGAAATTCGAGCGTCGCTGCCGCGTCTATCGGAAGTGGAAGAAGAGGTGCAAGAGCTACATTCGCTGGCATCGGCGTTGCCGTTCGATGGTGCGCTGGCGCAAGCAGTGTCGGCGCTACGTCAGATGGCAGCGCACGTGCCAGGAGTACACCCGATGGGAAAGCAAGTGTCGGGTCTACAGTCGCTGGGTCGTCAGGTGCTCGACCGACGAGAACGGTAAGCACACCTGCAAGCGTATTCCGAAGCGCTATGTGCGATGTCATCGTGTTCCCCGACGCTTCAAGAGGTGCAAGCGCACGCCGAGGGTAGCGACCGTATGCCGGCGCATCCCGCAACGTGTGACGAGCTGCCGCCGCATTCCAAAGATCCGAACTAAGTGCGAGCGCATTCCTAGCTTCAAGCGCGTTTGTAAAGTCATCCCCAAGGAGCTTGAGGAGTGCACGTACTCTCCTCGCTGCGGCGCGACGAATTGGGAGAAACGCTAGCGACCCATATGGGCCGGGCGGCAGTGCCGGCCGGCGGTGGGTGTCTCCACGGTGCCACTTAGTGGCCCTGAATCGAGCGGACTCGCTACCGTTTGTGTCCAGTGGGCAACAACGGACGAATAGGGGTTCGCAGCAACGCTCGGTTGCAGCGGTCGGTGCTGGCCGGTGCGTTGCTGGTGTTCACGGTGGCGTTCGGTGCCGCGGCGCAGGCGCCATCCGCAAGCGCGCCGCCCCAAGCTTCCGTAAGCGCGCCGTCGGCGCCGGGTTCAGCCTCCGCCCTGGCTTCAGCTAGTCCAGCGCCGCCTGCCAGTAGTGGTGCGCTCTCAACCGACACGCCGGCCGAAGCGGACCTGATCGAGCCTCTGCGCGCCTTGGCTAAGGGCGTGCGGGCGCTAATCGCCGGCAAACCGACAGAACACGACCTGGAGGCGCTGCTGGGCAGGGCGGCTGCGTCGGAGGCGGAATGGGTGCTCGAGCGCAGACGCCTGGAGCGCGTCCTCGCGCCGGTTCACGCCAAGCGCGCGTTCGAGAAGCGACTGGTCGAGCTGCAGAAGACCCAGGCGGAAGAGCTGGTCGCCGCGCAAAAGAAGAGCCGGTTCGCCGTGATCAGGCTGAAGCGCAAGCACACCAAAGCGCTCGAGCAGCTGCGGTCCGAGCGGCCCGCCGTCACGGGGACCGAACCGCCCGACGGCGTGTCAAAGGCGCTGTGGGAAGCCAGGCTGGAGCTCGACGAAGCCCGGTTAGCGTTCCTGGAGCTGGAGCCAGACCAGCGAGCCGAGCGTATCAAAACGCATTCCGAGCACATGGCGGCAGCCAAGGCGAAGCGGGAGCGGGCGCTCAAGGCGGTCGACACCAAGGCAAAGAGCGCCAAGGCAAAGCGCGATCGGGCGCTCGAGATCGTCAATTCCACCGACGACGAGACGGAGAAAGCAATTCAAAGCGAGCTCGGTCGGTTGCTCGACATTCAGATTAAGCAGGCGCAAGCCCAAGGCGAAGAGTTGAAGCTCAAGCAAGCCGCGGACGCTTCGGCCGCCGCCGCGCAGCGCCTACAATCGGATACGGTCGACTTGATCGAGCGTCTGAGAAAGTCAGAAGCCACCGCGGTCGAGGCAGACGCTCGGTTCGACGAGCTTACACGCAAGCTGACGACGGCTTTCGATGAGTCGTACAACGCGACGCGCGCGCTGTCGGCGAGCGCCGACGTGCCGGGTCCTGGAAGCGACCGACTGGGCGATATCGGCGACGCCGAGCAGCGCGAGCAGATCGACAAGCTGCGAACCGAGCTCGCCAAAGAGCAGGGCGCGCTGGCTCGAACCGACGAGGCTCGTCGGCGCAACCAGGCGCACCGATTGCGCCAGCGGATCGATAGCCTGAACCGAACGCGACTCGGTCTGTATCCGTATCTGTCGTCTGCCAAGCTATCGAAGCTGACCGGCGTGGACCGGCCGGCCTTGGAGGAGGCGGGAATCGAGTTCAAGTCGCTGGTGCTTCAGGTCTCATACGACGTGGCAGCCATGACGAGCTGGGGGCGACGACTGGTCAAAGGGGGCGTCGACCCGTACTCCGAGTTCGTCAGGAACAGCGGCATCGTGAAAGTGCTACTGTTGTTGCTGGTCGTCGTTTGGTGGCGTCGGCGGGGCGCTCCGATCGTCGAGCGGCTCGCTGCTCAAGAGCAGGCCGGCCGCGCGACGCTGCTGGCGCGCGCGATGATTGCGTATCGGCCAGCGCGGGGTCCGCTGGAGTGGCTGGCGTTCGGCTACTTTGCGATGACGCTGCTGCCGGCGCACATCGCGGGGAGTCTCGAGATGCAGGCCGTGTGGCTGGCCGCGCGGTGGATCTTGGGTGGGCTCGCGGCGGTGTATCTCATCGACGGTTGGGCGCGGCGCCGCCGGGCGGCGAGCGCGGAGTCTCAGCTGGCAACGCTGCGGCTACGGACGCTTAAGCTCCTCGGCTGGGTGTCGATCGCAGTGGGGTTGAGCCAAGCGCTCACCGGATATCTGTTCGGCGCGGGGACCGTTCATCTCTGGGTAGAAAGCGTGAGCTGGATCGTTCTGATCCCGGTCGGTTTCATCATCGTTTCGTGGTGGCGCTCAATCGTGTTCGAGCGCCTCGCGCAGCGCGCCGGTGGCAACAGCGTAGCCCGATGGGTGACGGCGAAGCGCGGTACATTGATGAGCTTCCCCGCCGCCGCGGTGGGTGGCTCGTATCTGCTCGCGACAGGCGCGTTGCGGTTGGTAAAGGGGTATCTCGGCGATTTCGACCTGTCGCGCCGCATCGTCGCTTACTTTTTTCGCCGTGAGATCAGTCGACAATCGAAACAACGCGCCGGCGAGGACGATCTGCGGCCGCTGTCAACCGAACTGTTTGAAAAGCTAGACCCGCGCCGCAAGAGCGCAATGGTCACGACGCCAGCCGGTTGGGACCTTGGGCAGATCATCGGGCGCTACGATGCCGGAGAGACCGGTCTGGTCGCGTTGGTGGGCGAACGCGGCATCGGCAAGACGACGCTGCTGTCGGAGATGGCGGAGGCCCGGTCCGGCACCGCGCTGAACATTCAGTGTCCGCGTGAAGGCTTCGACGAACTGCGTTCGGCTCTGCGCAAGCGCTTTGATTTGCCAGAAGACGCCAACGATCTGGCGATCGCGCGGGCGATCGAGAAGTCCGAGATCACGCTGGTCTTCCTGGATGATGTGCACCGCGTGGTCGAACCTGCGGTGGGCGGCTTCGCCGAGTTCGATGCGCTGCTGGCTTTGGCTCGTGCCTCAAGTCGGGGCGCGTCGTGGGTGTTCGGAATCGACGTCACGATCTGGCATCTGATCGACCGCGCCCGGTTCGCACGCCCCGTGTTCGACGAGATCGTTGTGATTTCACCGTGGACGCAGGAATCGATCACCCAACTGCTTCGGTCGCGTTGCGAGGACGCCGGCATCGAGCCGAGCTTCGAGCGGCTGCTGCCGATCGGCATCGTGGACGAGGTCGAGCACGAAGAGGCGCTCGACCGTACCCAACGTGGCTTCTATACGCTGCTCTGGGATTATGCTTCCGGCAATCCGGCGGTAGCTCTGCATTTCTGGCGCGAGTCACTTGGCATCGACTCAGACGGTGGTGTGTGTGTGCAGTTATTTTCTGCGCCGGAAACAGCGGATCTTGAGCGTTTGCCGGACCCAGCCGTATTCGTGCTTCGCGCGTTGGTTCAGATGCAGCCGGCGTTGATGAGCGAGTTGGTGCGCGGTACACGGCTTCCGCCGCGACAGGTAAAGGACGCGATTCGCTATGCGCGCACCCGCGGATACGTCGAGCGCCAGGACCAGCGCATCTCGCTGAAGTGGCACTGGTACCGCGCCGTGACGCGATTCCTGCAGCGGCGCCACTTACTCCCAGGAGAGAGCCGATGATGAAACGCTTGCTCGCGGGACTGGCTCTGTGTGCCTGTCTGCTAGTTGCGGCGCCTGCCTTGGCCGCCGAGGGCGCCCCCGACGTGACGAAGCTGGTCGGCTTCATCCGTTGGAGCGGCCTACTCGTGTCGGTGTTCGTCATCGCCGGTACCGCGCTCCTGCTCAAGTTCATCGCCGGCGTCGTCGACCAGTTGTCGGACCGGTTTGCGCACCGCCGCTTGCTTTTGCAGAAGGTATGGTCGTTTACGCGCTTCTTCATCTATCTGATCTGCGGCGCTGTGGTCGTCGGGCTGAGCTTTCAGATCAACGAGACCGTGTTGGCGCTGGTCGGTGGCACCTTCGCCGTCGCCGTCGGCTTTGCGATGCGCGACCTGGTTGCGGCGATGATCGCCGGCGTCACGATCATGCTCGACCGCCCGTTCCAGGTGGGGGATCGGGTGCAGTACGCGGGTCAGTACGGTGACATCGTCACGATAGGCTTGCGCTCCGTCCGTATGAACACGCTCGACGACAACATGGTGACGATCCCCAACAACAAGATCCTGACCGATGTCACAAGCTGTGGAAACGACGGCGCTCTCGACATGCAGGTAGGCGTGTCGCTGTATCTGTCGATCGATCAGGACTTCGAACTCGCCGAGCGGCTGCTGTACGAGACGATCTTGACGAGCCGGTTTGCGTTTCTCGAGAAGCCGATCGTCATCTTGGTCGAACAGGTGGTGCTCGACGACATGGTCGCGATCAAGCTGACCGGCAAGGGCTACGTTTCCGATACCCAGTACGAAAAGCCGTTCGCTTCAGACGTAACCAAGGGCGCGCTGGTCGCGTTCCGAGAGCACAACCTGCTGCCGCCGGCCGTGCTTCACCGTCAACGCGAGCAGTCGACGGCGTAGTGACGCCGGCCGCACGTGCCCGACTTGTTCGCGAGACGGGAAGGGCCGGCTATTTCGTACGCTGCTGGTGACCAGCAGCGGATTTCGCGCCGGTTGGGCCGCGCCCTTAGGCTCCGTCGATTCGGGTGGCGCGTGGTTTACGCGAGTGTGAACTCGACGACCGGTTCGGTGCAGAAGTACGCCCGAAGTACCCCCTTGGCGGCGGTGTTGCCGGATCGCGCGATGTACGCCGGGGCGACCCTGTCGATCAGCGCCTTGACGGCGACGGCTCGCGCAGCGTCGATTTCGCTGAACGGGTACCCGAGGGCATAGTCGACCAGCAGGGTGCCGTCGCTGAGCTCGAACGATGCGTCGACGAACGTCGAGTGGTTCGCGGTGCGGACGGTGGCGCGCTCCAGTCCGTAGTACGCCGCCACGTTGAAATCGATCGTCAGGTCGTCGACGGCGGGCACCGGTATCGACGCGAGCCTTCGTCTGCGCAGCGCCTCGAGGGTTGCCGGATCCGATGTCAGTCGGTCGGCCGCGGCGGAGATCACGGTCGACCACGCGTAGACGAGCTCGTTGGCGGTCGGCGGACGTCCGAACTGCTCCCCCCACGCGCCGGTGCAGGCGTCGATGGCGTTGACCAGCTCGTCCACTGCCTGCTTTCGGCGATCCCCGTCAGCCACGGTCGTCTCGACGCAGGTACGAAACGCCGCCAGGAGGCATGCGGACGCGGCCGCGAAGCGCGCGCACAACTTCCCGCCAGACTGCCCCTTCCCCATCAATCGCGGGCCCCGGCGCGGGCAAATCGGCAAGTGGTACTCGTGCCACCGCACGCCAGTGCTGCTTCGTTGCAACCTCGACGTCGAGCCGGGTCCGCCGCAGCAACTCGGGCGTCGTCAGTACGTCGATGAGGTCGTCTCCTCGCAGCTCACCGGAGAAGGAATCGGTGCCGCTGGCGTCACGGTCGAGCGTGGCAATCGCGATCTTCGCTGCCGACACCTCGAGCACCAGCGCATAGTACTCGTCGCCGCCCGCGTATCGTACCGCCACGAGGTCCCCACGCTTTGGCAGGGTTGGTAGCGCTGACGGGACGGATTCTGCCTGTGCCCACTCATGGAGTTCGGTTCTCTGGAGCGATGTTGTCGACGAATCGTATCCGCGTGCTGCGAGCGCGGCATTCATCATGGCGGCGTGCTCGGCGAGGGACGGTGCAGCGTCGAGCCTTTGCAGGACGCCGTCGAGCGCACCGGCGAACACATCGCACGGCAGGTCGCCCGAGTACTCCTCGAAGTCTTCGCTGCCCGCTATCGAGTCCCACGCCACCTAGCGATTCGTAGCATCGAAACGTTCCGACGTTGCAGCTTGGCGCTGTGCAAGCCGCGGCGAACCGTGCCTCGTGGACATGGAAGGGTGGCCGTAGTCCGCGTTCCGACAGCACAACCCGCTGCCGCTGGCCTTGTTCACCGCCAACGTGAGCGGTCGGCGGCGTAGCGACGCCGGCTGCACGTGCGTGTGCGCGCGTGCGCACGCGCACGTCGCTCGTTTGCGCTCAGACGTACGAAACCAGGCGGTTTTGTCGTTTCGCTGCTGGCACGCGCCTTGCGATAGACCGCGCGTCGAGGCGACCGAGCCTCGCGTGATTCAGCAAAGGAGCTTCCGTTGACTAACCTGACCCGCATCTTTTCCGCCGCCGCGTTGATCGCGGTTCCTGTCGTTCTCGTCGGAGCTCCGAGCTCGGCGATCGCGGACGCCAACATGGCGTGTCCGCGCGGCTTCGCTGCGGAGCCGTCGACGGTGTTCTCGTCGAATCATCGAGCTCGGCTAACGAACGGCAAGCTGAAGAACGGCAAGGCGTGTCTTCGGGTCATCAAGCCGGGCTCACAGGGATGCGGAACCCAGTACAAACAAGAGTTCGCCTACGTCTTCGCAGGCGCGCACCTTCCACGCCTCACGGGCAACGGCAGCAAGATCCGAGCGGGTCGCGTGTGTATCGGTCTGCAAAGGCCCGGCTCGACGGTTTGGGACCCGGTTTCCAAGAACCCGGCCGAGGACACGATTCGCACACGGAACTACGCCATGCATCGAAACAACACGGGCTATGCGAACCCATATCGAACGATCAACAACACGAGCAAGATCGCTTGCCAGGCGCAGTGCCAGATCCGAGCCCGCTGCAAGGAGTACGACTACAACAAGGTGTCCAAGAAGTGCCAGCTCTGGGAGGTCGCAAGCACTCGACCGATCTACGATAAGGACATGATCGCCGGGCTGAAGTCGAAGAAGACGAACGTCCAGTACATGGCGCAGCCCGAGGCGGCGCGGCAGTTTGCGACGCAGCGGAATTCCGTATCCAGCGGCGTCTCGGAACTGAAGCACTTCAACGTTCCCAACTGGGAAATCTGCACCCGTCGCTGCATCGATGAGCCGTATGGGGCGTGCAAAGTCGCCACTATGCGACCGGGCGGCGGCACGTATATCTGCACACTGTACCCAGGTAGCGGCTCACGGAGCTCCGCGCACCAACCATCTGGTCGATGGAACAGCTATTTGTACGGTCGCAAGAGGGGCAAGGGCCACGATAAGTAGGCGGCGCCGGCAGGTCCCAGGCGGCAGCGACCGCGCTGCCGCCTGAGCGCTTGTGGTGCGCGGGGGTTCGCCTGACGTTTCGGCGCACCCCCCGGGGGGGCGCGAGCTGATGCGGTAGGCTCGTTCGTGTATGGACGTTCGCGCCCGTTCGCCGATGCCGGCGGTGGATTCCGAATTCTGCGGCTACCGCATCGTCGGTCGCGTCGCGCAGGGGGGGGCAGGGACGGTTTATCGCGCGTCGCGCGCGGGCCGGGACGTCGCACTCAAGCTGATCGCCAGTAGGGCTGAGGAGCGCGATCGGTTCGAAGTCGAGGTGGCGTCCCTGCGCGCATTGCGCGGGGCGCCTAACGTGGTGGAATACCTCGACCACGGGGTGAACGAGACGTGGTTTTGGCTCGCCACCGAGTGGCTGGATGGTCAGACGTTGGCCGGTGAGTTGCGCGGTGCGGGTTGTACGCTGGCGCGTGCGCAAACGATCGGCATCGGGATTTGCTCCGCCCTCGCGGCGCTGCACGGTGCTGGCTATGTGCACCGTGACCTGAAGCCGAGCAATATCTTTTGCTGCGAAGGTGGCGGTATCAAGCTCTTAGACTTTGGTATCGTGGAAAATAGCGGCGCGCCTCTGCGTGGCTGGGCACCGGGTACGCCTGCGTACATGGCGCCGGAACAGGCGCGAGGAGTCGGCGTAGTCGACGCCCGCTCCGATCTGTTTGCGCTCGGCAGCATCCTGTTCGAGTGTGTGACGGGCCGACCGGCGTTTTCGGCAGCCGGTCGAGCCGAGACCCTGGCGCGCGTCGTACTTCAAGACGCGCCCCGGGTGGGCGAGCTGCGAGCCGACGTGCCGGAGCAGTTTGAGCGGCTGATCGCTAGCTTGCAGTCGAAGCAGCCCGACGATCGTTTCCTCTCGGCCAGCGCGACCTGCGCCGCGCTCGAACGGCTGGTACTTACGTCATCCGGAGCCGCGACGCGCCGCGTCGGGGCGATGCTCAGTACCAGCGAGCAGCGCGTGCTGTCGATCGTCGCCGTGCGCGCGAGCGGCCAGTCCGACGATGTCACCGAACTCGAGCCGGATGCTGCGGAGCCGGCTGCCCGCGGAACGCTTCAGCGAATCGCCGATGAACATCAGGCCCAACTCGAGACGCTCGCGGACGGGACGTCTCTGTTGGTGCTGACGGATGTACGGGCGCGACCGCTCGTCCAGCGGGCGGTTGCTTGCGCCGAAACGTGTCGAGCGTCCTCTGACGCGCGCGTTGCGGTCGCTACGGGGCGTGCTCGTTGGGATGGTCGTTGGCCGGTCGGCGACACAGTGGACGCCGCGCTCAAGCTGCTTGCGGACGATCGTGACAGCACGCCTCGGCGCGACGCGCTGACTGAGACGCTGCTGCGGATCGGGGAGGGTGCTCAGCCCAATCGCTTCGTGGGTCGCCGCGCTGAACTGCGCCGAATGGTTCGATTGTTGCGTGCGGTACGGGACGGCGCGCGTCGCCACGACGTGGTCGTCGCAGCCGCGGCCGGACAGGGCAAGTCGGCGTTGATCGATGCGTTTGTCCGAGTGATTCGAGCGACGCGAGTCGCTCCGCGGGTTCTTCGCCACCGCGCCGAGGCGCGCGAGCGGCGCGTGCCGTGGCAGACGGTGCGACAGCTGCTGCGGCAAGTACACGATGCGGACATAGCGGCACATGTCGGGGATCGGGCCGTGTGGGCGGCGCTTGAGGCGCCGGCTGGCGCGTCGAATATCGCTCCGGAGGACTTTGCGACGCGCCTTGCGCAACTCGTCGAAGAGGTGCTCGGGGCGCTAACCGGAACTGCTCCGTTGGTGATCGTCGTCGACGACGTACACTGGTGTGACGGCGGTTCTCTTCGGTTGCTCACGCGGCTGCGTGTGCCGGCGTTGTTCGTGTTCGCGAGTCGTCCCGACGTGCCCGAGCTGCTCGAGACGGCGCCGCGGCTAGCGCTCGGACCGTTAGACGAGCGCAACGCGCGCCGGCTGTATGCGCTGTGTGGGGGCACCGACGCCACCGCCGACGCGCTCGCGCAGGCCGCAGGCAGCCCGCTGCTGCTCGAAGTGCTCGCGCGCGCGCCACAGCAGCTCCTACTCGAGTCGACCACGGCGGCTGACGTGACACGGGTACTGCTGCAGCTGCGCCTCGGGGCCCTTGGCGAATCCGCTCGGCGAGTCGCGCGCGCGGCGTCGGTGTTCGGGCTAACCTGTCCTGTCGCCGCGCTGCATACGCTGCTCGGTGCGGCGGTGGGTCCAGGCGAGCTGAGTCGCGGAATTACCGAGCTTGCAGAAGAGCGAGTCGTGAGCTGGGCAGACGCGGCGCAGCCAACGTTTGTCCACGACAACTGGCGGGCGGCGGCGTACGCGCTCTTGACCGAGGAGGATCGCCTGGCGGGCCACCGAGTCGTCGGTGGGTGGCTGGCGGAGCGCGACGCCGAACCGGCGCTAGTCGCGGCGCATTTTCGGGACGGACGCGCTGATACGGAGGCCGCGCGCTGGTATGTGCGTGCGGCGGACCGCGCGCATCAACTCGGTGATCTGTCGGCGGCGGAAGCGCATTACGACGCGGTCGACGCCGAACGGCTCGACGTCCAAGTACGCGGCGAGCTGCGCGGCATCGGCGCGTCGATCGCTTTGTGGCGTGGCGAGCTAGAGCGAGCGCAGCGCGCGGCCGCGGCCGCTCTCGGCGACCTCGCGGCGGATGATCCCCGCTGGGCGCGTGCGGCCGGTGTCGCTGTGCAGTCGGCGGGCCGACTCAGCGATCGCGGCGCGCTCGATACGCTCAGCCAGCGGCTTGGCAGCGACCCACGCTATCTCTTTGTGCGATGTCAGGTCGCGCGTGAGCTGGTTCGCATGGGCGACTATGCAGCCGTGGAACGCGCGCTTGAACGAATCGAGCCGCAGCTGCCCGACGCTGATGACAAGGTCCGCGCAGAATACGCATCGCTGTGCGCTGCGCAGGCGGTTCACGGCGGTGCGTACGAACGCGTCGTCGACCATTGGCAGGCTGCTCTTGCGTGCTACGAGCGGCTCGGCGATCGAATGACAGCCTGTGCGACGCGAGGGGAGCTCGGCTTTGCGTACTACTTGCTCGGCGACCTGGAACGCGCGCGGGCGGCGACGGAGCGAGCTCGCAGCGAGGCGGCGGCCGCTTCGTATGGGCACATCGAAGCTTGGCTGTGGTGCAACCTCGGCATCGTGTTATTCGAGTTGGAACGATACGACGACGCGATGGCCGCCCAGACTGAAGCGATCGAGCGCCTGCGTGAAATCGACGATCCCCGCCTGACCGGGTCGGCCCTAGCGTGGCGTTCCGTGCTCTGCACAGAGCGCGGTGAACTCGATGCTGGGTTGAGCGCAGCGGACCAAGCGTGCCAGCTGCTCGAGGCGTTTCCGCCGATGCACGGGTTGGCGTTGGCGTCACGGGCGCAGGCGCAGTGGGCGCAAGGTAAGCGAGATGCGGCTCAGGCCACGGTGGACGCTGGATGCGCGCTGGTAGACCGCCTGGGCGCCCTAGAAGAAGGCGAAATGCTCCTGGAAATGACCGCGTTCGTCGTTCTGCACGGCCTCG
>JAUIKB010001034.1 GCA_030430975.1 Polyangia bacterium | reverse complement strand
CCCAGCCGAGCTGGCGGGCGATGAGCCCGACCAGCAGCGCTACGATCGCGCCCCAGGATAGTGCCAAGGCCCACGTCAGCTGCCGAGCGCCGCTTCTGCTCAGCTCCGCCCGCACGATGTCGCGAGCCGACGCGATCGCCCACAGGTGAAGGACGCCTGGACAGCACATGAGTCCAACAATAGCGACACGGAAAACACGGCGCGCATCGCGGTCGGCCGGGTACGCATCGGTCGGTTCCGGATCGACGTCCGAGGTGCTGGCCGCAGTGCGATAAGCGTCGCCCAGCTCTTGGACGAGACCGTTGAGGATGTCGGCTGCTTCTTTGGCGTCTTCGGCGTCGACGTAGATCTGGATCGCGTTTTCGGAGATCTGCGGGATCAGACCGGCGGCGATCTCGCCGCGGACCTCCGCGTGGATGCCATGCGACTCAAGTTCTAGCCGCGCCAGCTCGGCCTCGTGTGGATAGGTATAGTTGGCGAGTTTGACGCGCTCGGAACTCAATCTACCGTGATGGTAGTCGAGATTCGTTCAGTGTGTTGTCGAAGCGGAACTATCGAGGCGCCACGCTGCCTATTTTCGCCTGACGGCGGGTGTCGCGTTTCGGCTGCGTCGCCGGCGTCGCGTCCGGTCGACCTACGCCTGAGACAGCCTGTTTCATCCGGTCGACTGACGCGCGCTTATCGTAGCTCTCGGAGATGTGACGGAACACGAGCCACGTGTCGTGCGTCACCACGACCGACGGCCACGCTGTTTCATTGGCAGGGTCGTCAACGCCGAAGCGTTTGATGAACTTCCGGTCCGGGTCCGACACCAGACGAAAGGTCAAGTCCTCCTCCACGGCTAGCTCACGGGATTCGTCGACCGTGTCCGGGGACACGGCCACGATCGCAACGCCGCGCTCCTTAAACCAACTGGCCTTTTCTTGCAGCTCAACTAGCTGATCAACGCAGTGTCCTCACCAGTGGCCGCGGTAGAACACGACGAGGTGGGTCCGCGCGTCGGACATCGACCATGGTCCCGCAGTGCTATCGAGCTTGAGATTCTTGACCCCGTCGGGCAGCGGATCGCGCGTCGCAACGGACTGCGCTTCTATACCGGGAGGTGGCGCGTCCCGCAGCGCCTCCGCGGGGTATCCCAAAACGGGAAGCACGACTGAACACCCCGATGTGCCGAGCAGCATCGCTGCCGAGATGATCCAGTTCGCCAACCTCATGACCTGTGTCTGAGGCCAGGGGGGCGATTGGGAAGCGTAGCGGTTTGGTGCGGTTACAGATGCTAACGGGCGATCGCTGCGTTTCGTGAGGTGCCCAAACGCTCGGGGGCGGCTTCGCTCGAGTTGACACGACCGTGGAAAACGGCTTGTCCGACGCCCGCGAGTTGTTCGGTCACAGGGGGGTGACGCGCGCGATGCGGTGACACCTGTTTCGGGGCTAAGCGTCGAGAAAGACTGGATCCGAGGGTGACACCTGTTTCGGGGGGCGTTCGTGGGATTCCGCGGGGTTAGCTCCGAAACAGGTGTCGCCGCTTGATCAGTAGCCAGTCCTCGATCGGTCGTTGGAGGACGGCAGGCAGCGCCGCGCACGCGCACAATACGAGCGCGGTGAAGAGATGGCTCGGCGCCCAACCAAAGAACGTCAATCCGAAGTACAGGCTCGCGCAGCTGAAGATCAGGAGTCGCTGGATCTGATTCGGGAAGCTTCGTTTCGCTTCATCACGCCAGCCGTGAAGGATCAGACCCGCGCAAAGGCAACCGGCCGCGATCACGCCGAATGCGATGCTGCGAGACTCAAGCCCGGAGGCGAGCTTGAGGAGGTAGAGCACCGTTACCACCGCGACTGAGAACGAGGCGACTTGGGTGGCGCGAGTGATGAGCCAAAGGGCTAGCCGTGCGTCGTGGTGGCTGAGTCGGCGGCGCGTCGGCGGCATTGTACCTAGATAACCACGGGTGGCGGGTATGCACGTTGGGCCGCCCGGAAATCCACCCGCTGGTGCTCAGCGTGGCGGCAGCGCGAACCGGTAGACGTCGTGGTGGTCGCTGACCTTGTACTTTGGAGACGCGAGGATCCACAGGTGGGAATCGGTGAAACCGAGGAAACGGTCGATTTCCAGGTTGGAACCCAGACGATGCACGCGCTTGCTGCCGGTGACGAGGTCGTACATCCGAAACTGGGTGCGGCTCGGTTCGAAGATGGCGAGGTAGCCGTTGCCGCCTACGAAGAAGTCAGGATCGATCAGGATGCCGGCGTCGTTTGTCCACGTATCGACCTTCGAGGGGTGAAGCTCTGCCGGGTTGGTAGACAGCGGGCTGCTCCAGATCTCGACGCTGCGAAACAATGATTCTTCGTAGCGCGAAATGCCTTTGAGGAATCCGATGTGGGAACCAGCCGGCGCGGGACTGCCCCAGTCAGCGTCATCGGAAGCTAGGAAGTCGGTGGGGGCGCCCGTGCCGCTACCGAATCGGATCGCGGTTTGGATCGGGGACCAGGCATCGACGAGCCGGCGTTCAGCGAAGAAGTAGTGGTCACCGGCGACCGTCGGGGCGGTGCTGTGCATGCGGAATTGCGTATCGGCTTCGGTTAGCGACCAGATCTGGTCTGACGTGGGATCGACGG
>JAUIKB010001033.1 GCA_030430975.1 Polyangia bacterium | reverse complement strand
ACAAATCAGTGGGAGCTGGAGGTAAATAAGCTCTCCAGCGTCGAGCTCACCACCGAAATCATTCCACTCGGCGCCGAACGCTCGATTCCGGTGGTGCCAAACCTGATGCTGCAGCAGTGGCGTGATATCGCCGTTGTTGTCGAGGGCGATCGGATCACGACCTACGAAGACGGAGTTGTGCGTTACGCGGAGCGCAGCTTCACGCCGGCCAACACCACGTCGGCCAGTTTGCACGCAGGCGGCGCCCCGGAGCGTCCAGGTAAATCGTTCGCCGGCGCGATGGACGAGTTGATGGTGTGGGATGAGGCGCTGACCGCCGATCAGGTCGCGGTCATCGCCAAAGCGCGTGCCCTTCCGCCGATGCCGAGCGACACCCGGTGCATGCCGCCGAGCGCCTCGATCGGAGGCGGCGATGCAGGGGTGAGCGACGGCGGCTCCGACGCGGCAGACGACGCGGACAGCGGCGATGGTGAGGCGGGCGCCGCCCTGCCTGAGCCGATTGCTCACTATGCGTTCGAGGTGCAACAAACGCCGCTACCCGCAGTCGCGGACTCGATCGGCAACGCGGACGGCACGGTTTCGGGCAACGCGGGATCCGTCGCCGCCTGCGCCCCTAGCGGTGACGCGCTGAGTCTGGACGGCACCGGCGCGGTCGAGCTCACCGACGAGAGTCGATTTGACTTCGACCTGGGCGATCCGTTTAGCGTGTCGGCCTGGGTCCGCACCGTCAGCGACCGCGGGATGTACATCTTCTCGAAGGCGAACAACGCTGCAGGCGTGGCGCCCGGCTATCACTTCACGATCACCGGAGTGACGGGTTCACTGGTTATCGCGCTCAAGGATGCCACGGGCGCGAAGGGATACGAACTGCGCGGCGGCGTGTTCGTCGCGGACGGCTGCTGGCACCACGTGGTGGGCGTGAACACCGGCATAGGTCGTTCGCGCTTGGCGCTGTTCGTGGACGGCGTTCGCGACGGCGGAGAGATCGTTAGGGACACGAACCCAGCCAGCATTCTCAACGACGTTCGACCGGCGATCGGAGCGCGCGGCGTCCAGGTTACGTCGCCCCTATACGGGCGCCTCGACGTTGACGAACTCAGCGTGTTCGATGTCGCCTTGAACGCGGACCAGGTCGCCGAGCTGTATCGACAGCACGCTGCGCCGAGCATCGAATGAACAATCGACTGGGACGATTGACGGCTGTAGCGCTGCTACTCGCGGGGTGCGAGACGCTAGTAGGCGCCGACTTTGACGTGTCGTCGCGGGTGCGAGAACCCGCGGATGCATCGTCCGACGCGCGGTCCGAGGACGCCGTCACGCCTGACGACGGCGGACTGGAAGCCTCGCCGGATGGCCCCGACCAGTGGCCCGCCGCGGCCCCCTGCGAGCAGCGGCCCGAGCCCGGGTGTTCCTGCGGCGGGTACTCGTGCCTGCCGGGCGCCGGGTGCTGGGAGGGGGCCTGCGTGGCGGCGGCGCCGCCGCTGCTCGACTATCGCTTCGACGCGAAGGTAGTCGATGGGGTCGTTTGGGACGGGGCCGCGTTCGGGCGCCATGGTGACGTCCGTGACGACGTGGCGTTCGTGGAGGCGTTCGGCGGGCGCGCCGCGCAATTCGATGGGCAGTTTGACGCGGTTGAGCTAGATGCCGCCGCTGATTTGTTTCGTGGCAACTTTCAAGAGTTCACGTGGCTGCTGCGGCTTAGGACGGACGAGTACCCGCCGTCTGGAGAGACCGACGTGCTCGTCATGATGGGGGAACCCGGCGGTAGCATCGCGCAGCGCCGCGTCGAGGTGCGTCTGGATGAAAGCGGTCGGGTGGGGTTGCTGTTCGAGCGTCTGGAGAGCGCTTGGTCACACGTATTTCCGCAACCGGTGCCGACCGGAGAATGGGTCGAGCTGGCGATCGTTGCCGATGCGTCTGGCCTGCGGGTGGGGCAGGACGGCGTGTTCTCGGCCAGCGTCCCATTCGACCGTCCCCATACGCTGAGCAACCGCCTGGCGCTGGGTGGTCCTCCGCTGCCGGAAACCGAAGAGATCAACCGCGGGTTCCATGGGGCGATCGACAGCTTTCGAGTGTTCGCCAGCGCGCTGGACGCGCAGCAGCTGGCGATACAGCGAACGGCAGCGTCCGGCGGCGCCCCTGCCGCGGACCCGATCGACTCCTGTCCGTTCGTAGACGAGGCCCCGGCCGACGTGCGTCGCTACGTCCCGCCGCCGATGGCGTATTACAGCTTCGACGAGCAGGACATCGTGTTTCGAACCGCGCTGGATGCGTCTGGTTCCGACCTGCACGGGGCGATCTGGGGCGCGATCCGACCGACCTGCGGCGTCGCGGGCGAGGCGCTCGACTTTGAAGACACGGCCGTGTTGCTTTCGCCTGACGTGTTCAATCTCGGCTCCCGGTTCAGCGTCGCGGCCTGGGTGCGGACCCGCAGTGGTGGCTCTCGCCATGTGTTTTCGAAGCGCCAACCGAATCGTCCCGGATTCCGACTCATGACCAGCGGCTACTCTGGCGGCGTGGACTTCGCCACGTTCCGCTCTGGCGACATCCCGAAGCGCGAGGCGGCAGCGTTTGACTTCATTGCGGACGGTAGCTGGCACCACGTCGTGGCCGTCCACGA
>JAUIKB010001032.1 GCA_030430975.1 Polyangia bacterium | reverse complement strand
CGCGGCTTGCCCCTAGGAACAGACTTCGCAATGGCCGTGCCAGCGTGACAGTCACCCATCAGCTCAATTGTCACAAAGCAAATAACATCGACTATTCAGGATTTTCAGCGTGTGCCCGCACATCAAGTGCCAACCGGCAGCTGTTTAGATCGCGCGCCGCAGCCGAACGGTGTTTTTCCGATACCCACGCTGGGTCTACCGACCTGCGCAGTCGCAGCAGTTGCTTTCCCGAGGCGATTTCGTACAGAACTACCTGCACGCGATGGGCGGTAGCTCCGTCTATCTCGACGACGGCTCCCGCCGCCTTCGGTTCATCTAGCACCGCCACCACGTGCAGTGCCCGCGCGACGCGTAGCGCTTTTTGCAGGGGCGCGCGCTCGAACTGCCGGCGCATATGCTTCAGCTCGGCGGACGAGGTCACCGTCTCGACGCGCTCAAGCCACGGCTGGCTAATGAACGGCAATGCCATCCGCGCGGCATGGAGTTGGCCGACCTGGACAGCCTCGGACGCCACGTCACCGTCATATGCCGCACGAACCGCCGCCAGGACGGCTTTTTCGTTCCGGGCGCTCGGTGGCCGAATCAAACAGTGAATGAACGCGTCTTGAGAGGCTTCGGCGGACAGCGCCCGCAACGCCGACACGTTGCCGAACGCTGCTGAGGGCCCGCGCAGGTACACCGACGGCCGATCCAGCAACGCCTGCAGCGCCCGCGGCTTGGTCAGAGCGGGCGCGATGTAATCGGGCGCCGATGGGTCGTCAGCGTCGAGCAGTAGCCCTTCGATCTGCTCCACCATCCGTCTTTGCGGAGCCGTGAACGCAGCCGCTCGCGCGCGGACATCCATCAGGAGCGCAGCTCGTGACTGTTCGAACTCACGCGTAGTGCGACGCCACATCACCAACACGGACACTACCGCTGCGATCAGCCCAGCGGCGGCCGCAACCCGGACTACCGCAACGACTCTAGGACGCAAGCGTGATGGCGCGGCGCCCGGAACCCGCGGCGAACCGGCCCGTACGCTAGCTTCGATTCGTTCCCGCAGCGCGGGGTTCATCTTCGAGTTGGTGAGAAACGTTCCCATCAGACCTGCGACTCGTACCGGCGCCGGTTCTTTTCGATCAGCTGTAAGAGCTGATCGCCCGTGACCCCCAGCCGTTCGGCAGCGTGGATCGCGAGCGAGGTCTGCGCCACGCCCGGCGCGAACTGATACGTCGGCTGCTGATCGGAACCGAGCGCCACTTGCAAGAACCGCAGGCCGTCGATATTGCCCGTCGTCTGCAACCGCGACGCGAACTTTAGAAAATGCGTGGTAATATAAGCCTGAGGCTTCAAGCGCTCCAGCATCCGCACCACCAGTTCAAATATCTCTTCACCTTCCGACGGGTTTGTGCCCGAGCACAGCTCGTCCAAGATGATCACAGCCGACGGCGGTAGCTGCTCGAATAGCGCGCGAATCCGCATGAGTTCGACACCCAGGCGCCCCTCGGCTTGGTCGACCCGCGTCTCTTCGATCA
Source organism: Polyangia bacterium (assembly GCA_030430975.1). GTDB lineage: Bacteria > Myxococcota_A > Polyangia > Polyangiales > Polyangiaceae > JAUIKB01. Next base: position 1,113 of record JAUIKB010001032.1, on the reverse strand, counting down.
GCGACACCACGAGCGCTGGGGCCAGGGCGATGCGCCCCGCACGCGCCGGAATGAACAGACCCACCTGCGCCATCAGTTGGGCGAGCCCTAGGGACTGCAACAGCCGCGTCTTTCCGCCGGAGTTGGGGCCCGTCACTAAAAGCGTCGTGTTGTGTCGATCCGTTTGGATGTCACAAGCGACCGGCTGTACTCCGTGTCCGAGCAGCAGCGGATTGAACAGGCCCATGAGCTCGCGTGGCTGGTCTGGAGTGCACAGCTGGGGCAGGCACATCGACAGGCCGGCCGCGCGCGCCCGGTCATGGAAACCGAGCGCGCCTAAGTAGAACTCGACGTCACCCAGCAGCTGAACCAGCGCCGGTAGCTCATCCTGAACGCCGTCGAACACGGCGTCGATCAGTCGCGCCATTACCTCGCCCTCGCGCAGACGATAGCCCCGCACAAATAGCTCCAGCCGGGACAGCCAGCGTCGCCACGGAGGGCTGACGAACGCGTTGTCGTCGTTCTCTTCCAGGGACAACACCTCGAGATGGCGAACTCGCCCATCTGCGCCGATCGCTACCTTGAAGTTCATCGACGCCATCCGTTCGTCGTACCGCAGCATGTCCACCAGCGTCCCAAAGCCTTCACTGCGCTGAACGTGGAGCCCGAAAGCGTGCAGCCGAACCAGCCCGGACTGAGCGTCCGCGAAACCTTCCGCCATCACATCGATCAATTCGCGAAACACGCCCAGCAGATCGAGCTGGCGCCGGTTCACATCCCACGTACCCTGCGCCGAGCTCCCCTCCAGCTTGTTTCGGAACTGCGCGAGCAGTTGATAGAGTTGTTCGAGGGCTGCGCGCTGCTGCGGCGACTCGATCAGCTCTCGGACGATACCGCGCCGAAATTCTACGGTCGCCGGATCTGCGGGTGGCGACGCGAGCAGCCGCACCAGGTGTGACGTTGCCATGACCGGCTGCCGGCCGTTGATCGAAATCTGAAAACACGTCCCGGCGAACTGCTTTAGGAACAGGTCGCTGGCGAAGTGCTCTGGTTGCCAGGTTGAAGGCGCCAGAACAGCGCGGTCGAGCGCCTCCGTAAACAATCCGCCCGACGTCGCGCCCGCAAACGCCAATA
>JAUIKB010001031.1 GCA_030430975.1 Polyangia bacterium | reverse complement strand
ACCTTGACCCGATACGCGCCACGCAGGTCCTTCGAGAACGGCGCGGTGTACTGCAGATGCAGCGTGCCCGGTCCTGCTGCCACCCGCTCGTCGAACACCAGGACGAGCTCTTCGTTCACGTCCGGGGCGGAGCGCGCCGCCGGGCGGAGGCTCGGCTCCGCCCACGACACCTGCTGGCCGCGCACGAGCTTGGCGGTTTGGACCCGCAAATCGCGCCCGTGCAGCACGATCGCACGGGTGGCGGCTCGCACGTCGACTTCGATGGCCACCTCGCCGAGCAGCTGCGTATCAGTTGGATCGACGGTCAACCCGACTCGATATGCGGTGGGTCGTACCGTATCGGATAAACGGCCGTTGTCGAGCGGGGCTGGCGGTTCGTACGCCACTCGTTCGGATGCGGCTGGCGGAGCCGCTGGCCGTTGCGACGCCGGTCGCTCGCACGCGACGGTGAAAAGGACACAGGCTCCTGCACACAGTTGGATAGGCCGCATCGCGGCTACCTTACTTGGGATTCGCGGACGCGACCCGCCGTTGCGGCGAAATGTGACCGGCCGCGGTGAGACGCGCTAGATCGGCGCCGACTGCAGCGGCGCTGGCTCCGACGACGCCTCCGGTTTGATCGGGATAATCGACTCGAGCCACTCGAGTCTAGGCCTGACTCGATGCCGCAGGCTGCGACGGGGAGCGGCGCGCATCACGGCCTCCCATGTGCGGATGCGCGGCTTACCGGCGTTCCCAGCCAACAGCATCGGCACGCCCGTGATCGGATCGGCGTCGAACACGAAGAACGAGTGGTAGTGCATCTCGCCGTCGCTGCGCGGACCATGGATCGCGATCACGTCCCCGGGTGCGTAGCGATCTGCATGCGACGTGATGTGTGCGTAGAAATCGGGTCGGCGGATGAACGGAACGCGCTCTTCAGGCCTGAGATCAACGACGTCGAAGTACTGAGGGTGTTGCCACGCGAAGTCCACAAACACCTGAACGCTGCGACGGTTTTCGATTGGGAGCGCATCGAAATCCAGCCGGCCCTTGGTACGGATGCGCGGCGCCCCGCTGCGTGGTGCCCACCAGGTGCCGCTCGCACGCTCGAGCGTATCCGTCACGAAATCGATACACACCTGAGGCAATAGCGGCCTGCCACTCGCGTCGAACACTCGGTACGGATCGTCGTTGAACGTGTAGCTGTCCCAGCCGTGGTTGTACGCCCAGATCCAAGCCGGTCGCAGATTTCCGTCTTGCTGCCCCTCTTCGGTACGCGGCTCGTCGAACGGCAGCGCCTCCTCGACCTGGCGGATAATCACCCGGTGTTGAGCGTCGAGGACCCGCCGCCGACGTACTCCAAGGTCCTTCGCGAACGCGACACTTGCGGCGTCCGCCTCTTCGACGACTTCGCACGCAATCGACAGCCGGGTGCGGTCGCCGTCATCTACCTTGAGGACCGTACGGACCCACTGCCCACCGTAGCGCAAGTCCGCCAATACGTGCCGCTCGGTCATGCGCCGCAGGCGCATGCGGTCGAAGCCAACTTGGTGCGCGAGCCTGCGCACGTCGAAATGCAGCGCTGGACCCAAATCGTCGCTGGCGCGACCGATTCTATCGAAGAGCATCAATCGCGCGGGGCGTCCGACCTCGGGACCCGACTTATACTCATAGCGGCGCGTCTTCTTGCTGCGCGCGACACGCAAGACCTGACTCCCCCGATGGATCCATAGTTCCTCATCGCGATACAGATGGCCCAGCTTGACCAGGTGCACCATCATGGCCGCAAGCGAAGGGTTTTCCGTGTAAAAATACCCCTCAGGAAGCAATAACTGGCGCATCTGCTCGGGCCGGTACCGCAGCGTCCGAAACAAGCCGACGAGCGTGTGTCCAGCGTTGGGGCTCTTTGCCAACAGCTTGCGTGCGCGAGCCACCGGTTTCGTCTCGTTCGGACCGAGTTTTGGCGTACGGCGGAATAGCACCGGCTCGCCTTTGGCGCGGGCCAGGATTTCCCCGCGCCGCTCGTCGAGCCCGGTCGTCCCCGGAAGCGCCGGCGTCGCCTGCACGCTCGCGACCAGTTTGCGACAGGCTTGCAGCTTCTTCTGCGCAGCGGTGAGCTGCGGTGCCTTCGACTCATGCCGTGACGCGCTTGCGGTCGGTGGCGGATTCGGGCCGAGTACTCCGTCATCGCTACAGCCGCCGGCAGCGATAACGGACGCCAGCGTGGGCACAACCCACCATCGGTTCACGGCCATGCGCGACGTCACCACGGCGATCGTATCCGTGCCGTGCCGGTCCGGCAAATCGCGCGGGGCTGCAAGCCGTGCATTACCGTGCTCTCACCGCGCCCACGCTGGGGAAACGCAAGCCGTAGGGTGATTAGTCCCCAAGCTTCAGGTCAGTTGGTACGCTTCTCGGCCTCAGCCTGCTTCTGAGCGTACTCAGGCGTCGGCGGCGGCATGTGCTCGAGCGCCGCTTCGAGTACTTCGTCGAGTCGCGAGACCGGAATGAACTCCAGGTCGTCGCGGACCTCCTTCGGTACCTCGTCGAGATCGGCTTTGTTGCGCTCGGGCAAAATCACGCGCTTGATGCCGGCGCGATGCGCGGCGAGCGCCTTTTCCTTTAGGCCGCCGATCGGCAGCACGC
>JAUIKB010000033.1 GCA_030430975.1 Polyangia bacterium | reverse complement strand
CGTAGGTCTGCCCCTTTTCGAAGGGATGGTGTCCTAGTTCCAGGTTCGGCACGAGTACGCCCTGTGAAAACAACCCAGCGCCGAGCCCCGTGCCCAACGTCAACGCTAGCTCCACACCGCTGCCGCTGATCACGCCAAAGCCTTGAAGATCGGCGTCGTTCACCATGCGTACGGGCTTGCCTAGCTGAGTCTCCAGTAGGGAGACCAAAGGGACGTCGCGCCACGCGTTTTCGGCCAAGTTGGGGGCGGTGAACGTTCGCCCATCGCGCACGACGCCGGGAAAGCCAACACTCACGCGGTCGTAGCGTTGGCGGCGGCTAGCGAGCGTCGCGATTGCTGCTGTCACCGCGTCGACGGTGGCCGGGTGTGGCGTCAAGACACGGTCTCGCTTGCCGATCGCCGCGCCCGCAGGGTCGAGCAGCATCGTCTTGATGCCTGTACCGCCGATGTCGATGCACAGCGTAACGGGGCTTTGGCAGTCGTTTGCCACGTGCTGCTAGTAGTCGCGACCCATGACGAAGTAGTAGTCGAAATGGCCGTGTTCCGGCTTCTCCGTCACCTTGCCGTCCTCGTCCTCGACCACAGGGCGCACGCTCACGACGTTGGCGGGAATGCGGCGTCGCACGCGGGCTGGAATGGCGGTCTCGTGGCAGTGCCCGTTGCCGGCTAGGATGACCATCTGGTTGGCGGGCTGCTTTCGCACAACCCACTTGGCTGCCCGCGAGGCCATCGCTTCGTCCCACAGGACCTGAGCCATGTAGAAGCTGTCGGCGCTCGAGGCCGGTGCCGGATGGTCTTTCGTGGCGGCTTCAAAGTAGGCGCGATGCTCGGAATTGCCGAGATCGAGCGCCGGTAGCTCTGCGCGCTCCGCGTCGCTCAAGCCATCAAGGCCGCTGCGTGCAACCCGCATGGTCAAAGCACGCGGAATGTTCAGGCCGATCAAGCGCCCGCCGCGGTCGCGCGTCATCCGCAGCATCGGCGTGTAGTAGCCAGCATCGAATCCCCATCGCTTGTGCCAGCGCACTTCGCGCAGCATGCGGCGCAAGGGCATCTCACGGCGCGTAAAGCGATCGAGCACGGGTTGATTGGTCTGCTCGACCATCTCGAGTCCGAGCGCTATCCGGCGACCGCTGACCTTACCGCGGTCGAACAGCTCGAGCAGGATGCGGGCCTGGGCGTAGTGGTCGCGGGCGTTATCGTGTCGCTCCCCGAGACACAGCACGTCGGCTTCCGCCAGGGCACTGAAGAATGACTCTGGCAGCATTGCGCTTTTTGCGGCGACGTCGTAGCCGAAGAAGGGCTGTTCAGCTCCGGCCAACGCTGCTTCGTTTGGTGCCGGCTCCTCGTCGTGAAACGGCTCGGCACTGGGCTCGTCGTCGCTTCGGTAGTCCGTACGCAGTCCGCCGATCCGAGCATCCGCTTCGGCGTTGCCGCGCGCACATCCCGCGGAGAGTCCGCCGAGGGTAATCAGGGCGGCGGCTACCAGCTGGCGCGACATGTGAGCACTCTCAATCAATAGCTCGTGTCGCGCAAGTCTTCGGGCAACAGCGCGCTGGGTTCGCCAGTGGCGAGAAACCACAGCTGGTGTGCGGCACGTGTGGCAACGATGTGCAGCAAATGTCGGGATTCATCGTCTGCTGGGTAGACCGCTTTGGTCGCCTCGACCACAATCACGTAGTCGAATTCGAGGCCCTTTACCTGGCGCGCGTCGGTGACGTCGATACCCGCTCGGAATGGGAAGTCCTGGTCGGCGATTCGCCGAACGTGTGGGACTTCGGCTTTGCGCAGGCCCTCGAAATACATGTCAGCCTGTTCCGGGAAGCGCGCAATGACGGCAACCGACGCGCCGGGTTCAGAGCGAATCAACCCACGCAGCGCCTCGGCTAGAAAGCCGACTGCGTCACCGGTATGGGAAAAGCGAAACAGCTCCACCGGTGCACCGGTCTTGGTCGCTACCGGTGAATCGTCGGGGGCCAGCGGTCCGAGGACGGCTCGGGCGACGTCGACGATTTGTTCGGTCGAGCGGTAGCTCAGCTTCAGCGGTTCAACCGCGACGTGGCTCAGGCCCAGTTCGCCCAAAACCGAATCCCAGTCGGTAAAGCCGTTGTCCATGTGGAGTCGTTGAGCGACGTCGCCACACAGTGTGATGCTGCGAGCTTTGCTGATCGTATGCACGACGACCGCGAGTTCGACAGGGCTCAGGTCCTGGGCTTCGTCGACCAACACGTGCTCATACACCAAGGCTTCTTTGCCCTTGCCGCGCATGAGCGGACCACGCAGCTGCTGCAGAAGCCGCAGCAGCAGGGTGTCGTCCTCGCGGTCCATCTTGACCACGTCTTCGACATGATGCCCGTCCACGCCCTGCACACGGGTCGGACGCTGATCGCGACCAGCATCTTGCGCGTCTTCGTAGTGGTCCAAAACGCGGCTTACTTCGGCGGTCATGTGCGCGTGGGCGCGCTTGAGTTCGCCGGTTGAGAAAGCGTCAGGCGCGTGCTTTTCGAATATCGACCTTAGGGCACCTAGGTCGGTTAGAAGGTCTGCCCACGCACTGACGACGTCGCGCGCCCGCAGCCGGGCGCGGTTGAGGAACGTGTCCAAGGTGGCGCGCTTTCCGCCGGCGATATTCGCTTCGCCAAACTGGCGTGAGAGCGCCGCCACACGGTGGGTGAGGGGACGTCCGTTGCCGCGGTCCCAAGCGTTCAGCACCTCGTCGCCGCCAGCGGTCTCCGCGAGCAACTTTGCGAGTTCAGTGCGGAGTTCCTCAGCGAGTCGGGCAACTAGAACATCGATGACCCGTAGCATCACCGGATGTTTCTTTAGCCGCGTGACGACCGCCGGCGTGTCATCGGAGTACTTACGTGGCAGGCGCCCCAAGTGCAGGATCCGGAGTCTCGAAGCCCATTCCTCGTACGTTCGGACCGGGACGCCGCTCACTCCAAGTGCGGGCAAAACCCGTGAGATGTAGCGAGCGAGCGCGTCATTGAAGACGACGATCAGCATCTTATCGCCGCGGAAGCGGCGCTTATCTTGGAACGCAAGATAGGCGAGCCGATGCAGTCCGATCGTCGTCTTTCCCGAGCCGGCGCCGCCTTGGATCACCACAAGGCCTGAGTCAGGCTGCGTGATCAACTCGAACTGTCGACGGTCGATGAGCGATGTGATCTCTTTGAGGTGCTTGTCGTCGCCGCCATCATCGTCAGCACCGACGCCGAGCTGTCCCGGTTTGTGGTGGTGTTCAGCCCGCAGCGCGCTGCCCTGTCCGCCCGTGAGCTGCATGAGCGAGTCAGAGCGTTTCCAGGTTCCCTGGCGGGACTTCACGAAGGTGCCCTGCGGAGCCACGATCCGTTTCAGCTGGCTGGCCGCGATCGCCAAGCTGCGGCGTGTCACCACGTCGCCTTCGACCTCTCGGTCGCCAAACGTTTCGACGTAGTCCTCGCCCTCCTCATAGCGGTAGTAGAGCCGGCTGATGGGTGCGTCTCGCCAGTCGACGATGCGAACGCCACTCTTGGTGTCGAGGTACGTCGAGCGTCCGATCAGAACTTCCCGCTGGCGCTCACCTTCCTGGAGCACGAGCCGTCCGAAATACGGCGACACCGGATCGACGTATCCCTCGGTGGTGATCCGTCGCTGTGCGGCCAGGGCTGCAACCCGCTCCATTTGTTCGACGAGTGGCGGAACGTCCTCAAGTCGCGCAGCACCGATCTGATCACGCAGCGAGATGAGCTGCTGATCGTAGTCGGTGACGACGCTCGCGGGCTTTGGGGCCTGTGCCTTCTTGCGCAGATGTTCCTGGATGCGTTCCAGGCAGGCTTCTTCTTCGACAACGATCGGGTTCTGATCTGGCGCGTTGTCTTGGGGCGCAACGGATGGGCTGGGTGAGTTGGGAGCCACGTTCAATATTTCAGTCCAAAATGAGGGGTTGGATCCCGAAAAGGGAGCCGGTTGGCGTAGCACGAAAGCCGTACCGCATCTCAAAAATGACGTTTGTGCGCAGGTCGCTACGTCAGCGAGGCTTCCGGTCCTGCGTCTAGAGCCGGGGGTACCGACGGGTCGTCCGCAGCGCGCTCGACTTCGATGTCGACGCCCAGCGCCTTTCCCAACGGGGCGCTGTGGCGCCGCGCCGCCCAAATCTCGAGTTCTAGATCGCCGTCACCGGTTGGCGTCAGGCGTAGCATCCGCCCGCGATGGGAACAGCGGACGCGCTTGACGAGCTGACCGCTGGTACGATCGAGACCGATCGCGACGCGTAGGATCGCGGCGAGCGTGCGAATCATCTTTCGGTCGGCTTTGGAGTGCGCCGTCAGGTCACGCTTGGACGGCAGTGCTTTGCGGTGGAATCGGACGATATCTGCGATCACGCTGACCTCGTCATCGGAGAAGCCACGCAGCCCAGCGTTTTCGATGATGTATGCGGAGTGGGCCTGGTAGCCCTTGAAAGCGATGTGTTGACCGATGGTCGACAGCAGAGCGGCGTACTCTAGTTCAGCCCGCGGTCGGTCGCTTAGATGATGCAAAGCCCGCGTCTGGTCGAAGATCTGCAGCGCCAGGTTCGCAACGTGACGCTGGCGGCTTTCATTTTGCCCATAGCGTCGCGCCAGCTGAGCGACGCTGCGATACCGAACGTCGGGTATCCCAGCGTACGAAGCGCTGCTGGTGTTGGGGACGGCCAGGTGCTCAAGGATCACGCCTTCGCGCAAGGAGGCATCGCACAGGGTGATTTCGGTCGCTTCGAGAAGTTCGAGCAAGCGCACCAGCAAGACGCCGCCCAAATGGATTGTATCGGTTCGTTCCTCGTCCACGCCGCGCACCGTGGCGCGACCGCTGCGCGGCAGCGTCGCCAGCCGTTCGGCAACCTTTCGAATGTCTTTGAGGCGTGCGGTCTCAGCGTTTAGCGAGCGCCAGCGTTCACCGCCGCCGGCCTTGTGCGCGGCTTGGGCTAGGCCCCGGATGGTTCCCGACGTGCCGACCACGCGCGTGAAACCGATGCTGCGCGCATGGTCGAGGATCGGCTGGGCCCGACGATCGATGAGTGCGCCAAGCCGCTTGCGGCGCTTCGCGCCCAGCGGCTCCTCCCCAAACAGATCGCGCAGGCGCTGGACGCCGAGCTTCATGCTGTCGCTCATCAATATGTTTCGAGCGTCGCCGAGCACGGCTTCTACGCTGCCGCCTCCGATATCCAGAACCAGCACCTTCTGGTCGCCGAGCTGAAGCGCGTTGCGAACCGCTCGGTAAATCAGCCGTGCTTCCTCAGTGCCGGAGATCACGCGGGGTTCGACGCCTGTAGCCGCCCCGATCGCGGACAGAAATTGCCCGCCGTTTTCGGTTTCGCGAGTCGCCGACGTGGCGACCGCCACGATATCGTCTGCGCCCAAGCCGTCTGCGAGTTTCACGAAACGCCGCACCGTATCGATGCCCGCCTCAAATGCGCGGGAGCTGAGCTTGCGGGTTCGAAACGCGTTGGCGCCGAGCTTCACCATCGCTTTTTCGCGGTCGATGATGTCGATGCTGCGGCCGTTGGCTTCCACCACGACCATGTGGATCGAGTTCGAACCGATATCGATTGCCGCAAGCTTCATAGCCGGAGCAGAGGCTTAGCCTAAACCTGCACGCTGGTCCAAGCACCGCGACGCCAAAGCATCACGTACAGTAGCGTCTGCACGCCGCGCGTGAGCAAGAACGCAGCCCAGATGCCCGTTAGCCCCAAGTGCAACACCGGGCCGGCGACCAAGACCGCGGGGATGGTCACCAGCCACTGTCCACCCACAGACACGGCCAGCGTGCTGCGCGTGGCGCCCGCTCCCATCAACGACTGCATGAGTACAATGCCGACGGTGTCGATGGGCATCGACACCGCGATCAGCCGTAACGGAGTGGTCGCCATCAGCCGCGTTACGTCGTCACGCAAGAATGCGTGCAGCAGCAGTTGCGGCGCGACCAACGCAGGCAGCACCAGCACACAAATGACCACAATGGCGACCTTGACCACATCCCAGGCCCAGCGACTGGCGTCATCGGCGTCGTTACGTCCGAGCGCCTGCCCGACCAGCGACGCCGACGCGATTCCGAACGCGATGCTCGGCAGAATCGCGACCAGCAGCAGATTCAGAAGCACATTCGACGCACTGAGTTCCCGGACACCGACTCGGGCGACGATCGCGAAGAACGCCGTCATCCCCGCCGCGAAAAAGAATTGCTGAAGTCCGGCTGGAACGGCTAGTCGAGCCATTGTCTTCAGGTCATCGCGGGCTGGTATACCACGGAGGAATCCGGCGTCCTTGGCGTGCTTGAGCGCCTGCGCGATGTAGTAGAGCGTGCCCAACCAGGTGGCGATGGTGCTGCCGATTCCTGCGCCAAGTGTGCCGAGGGCGGGCATCCCCAGCTTGCCGAAGATCAGCGTATAATTAAGCGCCACGTTGATGATGTGCATGACGACCAACGTTCGGAAGTACAGACGCGACAGGTTGACGCCGTTCCAATAACCACGGAACGAAAAGTTCATTCCGATGGCCGTCACGGCGAACAGTCGCGCCTGCCAGTACGGAAGACCCTCGCGCACGATGTCCGGCTTGTCCGCGAGCAGCGGAAAGATGGTAGGCGCCAGCCAGGTCAAGACCACTGTGATCGGGACGCCTACCGCCAGCGCCATCAGCAGCCCGCCATTAAGAGGCACCGCCATTTCGCTTTCGCGGCCTTCGCCCAGGCGCCGCGACGACACCGCTTGGACGCCGGCGGCAAGTCCCGAGATGAACGCCATCGACATGAAGTTGGCGAAAGAAGCGATGCCCACGCCGGCGAGCGAGGCATCGCCGAGGCCGCCCACCATCATGGTGTCGACGAGATTCAGGATGTTCTGCGACGCCATCCCGCCGATGATCGGCAGTGCGAGCTGGAAGATGCGGTGGCGGCGACTGCGAGGGGGTTCGGTCATGAGACAGGTCGCGCAAGCAGCGACTTGGTCGCATACACGCGCCACCACTGCGCGCCCAGTCGACATAGCGTTAGTATCACGAGGGCCGTCCAGACCCACCATAGCCCCAGCGACAGGTAGTCGACGACGATCAGCGCAGCCCCGGCGACCGCGCCGGCAAATAACATGTGCCCTGCGAGAAACCGAAAGTCCTCGGCTCCCATCAGCACTCCGTCGAGTGCGAACACCAACGCACTGAGCGGTTGGAGCACGATCAGAATGCCGAACACGGTGCTGAGCTGGGCGAGCGCGGCGCGGTCGTTCGTGAATAGTCGACCGATGTCCGGTCCAGCCACTGCCAGCGCTAGTCCTAGGCAGCCACCGACAAGGGCGCCCCACACCTGCATTCTGCACGCCCGACTACGCGCCGTCGTGAAGCGTTTGGCTCCAAGATCGCCCGCAATGAGCGTCTGGCCGGCGACAGCGATGCTGTCGATGACAAGCGCCATGAAGAACCAAAGCTGAATGGCGATCTGATGTGCGGCGGCAGCTTCAACGCTATGCCGGGTTGCCGTTCGCGTGGACAGCGACAGCGTGAGTAGCAGGGTGAGCGTGCGGATGCTGAGGACGCCGCCTGACGTCAGCCAGTACCGGAGTCGCTGAAGCGGGATGCGCGCTGGACGCGCACGCCGCTGTCGGATGATCAGGCCCAGGAAGATCGAGGCGCCGAGCCACTGCGCGATGGTGCTCGCCCACGCCGCGCCCAGTAGCCCCAGCCCGGCGACGAACATCAACACCGGGTCCAGCACCAGATTGACGACGCTGAAGACGACGGTCACCACTAGCGGCACCCGCGTGTCGCCGCGACCTCGGAAGATCCCGTGGCAGGCTGTGAGCAGCAGGACGGCGGGAGCACTCAATGCGCGTACCCGCAGGTAGCCGACGGCGGCGTTCTCGACGTCCCCGGAGGCGCCGAATGCGTGCGCCACGGTTCGAGCGCCGAGGGCCAAACCTAGCGCGACTACCACGCCGCAAGCAGCGGCCAGAACGAGCGCTTCACCCGCCACGCGGTGCGCCTCAGCGCTGTTGCGTCCGTCCACGGCGAGGGCTCGCGCGATCCGCGGCGTTGTGGCGTATGCGAGGAAATTGAAGGCAAAAAAGGCTAGATTGAATGCAGCCGTGCTCACCCCAACGGCGGCTAGCGCCCGCGTTCCGACCATTCCCACAAAGGCGGTGTCCACTAACGAGACCAGGGGCTCGGTCGTGAGGGTCAACAGGGCCGGAACCGCCAACGCCAACATCTGTCGATCCATGCGTCGACCGGCTGACGGTGCTGGATTCATGGTGAAATGGCGGTGGCTGGACGAGCGGGCGCGGTCGTGGTGCAGTAGCGGGGATGGAACTCGACGACTTGGTCAAGGGACTCTTAAGCGAGCTGAACAAGGTTTCCAACAGCGACGCGGTTGTTGGAACAGTGCGGGATGCGGGCAAGGCGAAGGTCGTCCCCTTAAGCAAGGTCAACATTGGGTTCGGAACGGGCGCGGCGGGTGGCGATGGCAAAGCCAAACGTGATGACCTCAAGGGCGACGCGGGTGCCGAGGGCGGGGGGGCAGGCGGTGCGATCACGATCGAGCCAAAAGCGTTCGTCGTGGTCGGCGACGACGGAGTTCCGCACATGCTAGCCCTGCGTAAGGGTGGCAAGTCGGCTACGTTGCGGCGCGGCATCGAGGTATTGCCGACCGCGACCCACGATGCCTTGCCCGAGGCCGAGACCAAGCAGCTTCAAGCTAAGAAGAAGTAGCGCCAACCGCGTCCCCGACGGCCGTTCGATGATGTGGGTCGCTCTGGGTGTGGTCATCGCGCTCGGCCTCGTCTTGGCCGTCGCCATGCTGCCGGTGCGGATTCACCTGAATCTTCAGGGTAGAGGCGAACCGTCGGGCATGTGGCTCGTCGGCGGTGGCGGGCGCTGCGGACCGGTGACGCTATCCGCAGCAGTGGCCCGAGGCGTGCCAGCGCAGCTTCAAGCACACGTATTTGGGCGCAAGGTGTGGTCCGGACCGATTGCGACAGTCGACGACGACGAGGTCCCAGACGACTCGGACGGTGTCTGGCTACAGCGAGCGCTTGGGGTGGCGCGCCGATTCGACCCCGTGGAAGTCGCCACGTTCGCGCTGGGCGAGCACAAGCGAGTCCGTCTCGAATCGCTCGAAGCGGACCTCGACTACAGCTTCCGAGATGTTGCGACGACCGGGAAACTGATGGGCGCGGTCTATGTGCTCAACGGCGTCCTCCCGGAGCGGGTGATCATCCGGCAGCAGGCCTCCTGGGAGCTGACCGATCGCGCTGCGATGAAAGCCACCGCCAGTATTCGGATATGGGTGGGCAGAGCGGTTGTCGATACGCTTGTGTTCGTCGCGCGGAATATGCGCTGGCGCACGCGGATCCCGCGCGAGCAGCCAGACTAAAATTGGGGTATGTTCCGGCCGTCATGGCCAACAAGAAGATCGAGAGCATCGTCACGACACTGCTCGACGGAATCAGCGGGATCTCAAAAAGCGAAACGATCGTTGGAGAGCCCCGTGCGGCTGGAGAGGCAACCGTCATCCCGGTGCACCGCCTGAAGGTGGCGTTCGGCGCAGGAAGCGCGAAAGCTGGCGCTCATGGCAGCAAGCTGGGCGGCGACTACGGTGCCCATGGCGCGGGCGGTGCAATCGAGCTCGATCCCGTCGCCGCTATCGCCGTGGCTAAGGACGGCACGGCTCATCTGCTGACGGTCGAGGGCGACGCGCAGAACACCTGGGCGGAGCTGCTGCGCGATGTGCCGACCGTGTTGACCAAAGTCGCGGCATCACTCGGCGATCGGGTGCAGCACGAACTGAAGTCGCGGGGGATCGAGGCCAAGAGTCTCGACGACGGCGCCGACACGGATAGCGCGGCCGAGCCCGCCGAGCCTGCCGAGCTAGAAGAGGCCGACAAGGACTAGTTGAACTGCGCTTTCAAAGCGCTCTCGAGTCGGCTCAACCCCTCCGCGATGGCTTCGGGGCTCACGGCTAGCGTGGGGCGAAAACGAATCGACCTCGGGCCGCATGGGAGCACGATCATCTTGTCTTCAAAGCAGCGCTTGATGATGGCGTTGCGCGTGCCAGCATCCGGGACGTCGAGCGCGCACATCAGTCCACGACCGCGCGGATTGCTCACCTGCTCGAAGCGCGTCGCGAACCGCTGCAGGCCAGCGAGCAGCTCCTGACCCCGGGCTTGCACGTTGTCGAGCAGCCGCTCGTTCTCGATAACCTCAATAATGGCGGTGCAGCGGACCATGTCGACCAGCGAGCCGCCCCAGGTACTGTTGATGCGGCTCGACTTCTCAAACACGTGATCGTCGACTTCTTCAACCCGACGGCTGACGAAGATCCCCCCGGTCTGCATCTTCTTTGCGAAACACACGATGTCCGGAAGCACTTCGAGTTGCTCAAACGCCCACCACGATCCGGTCAGGCCGAAGCCGGTTTGAACTTCGTCGAGGATTAGCAGCGCCTCGAATTCGTCCGCGAGTGCTCGCAGACCCCTGAGATATCGAGGTGTGAAGTGTTTGTCGCCGCCTTCACCCTGGATCGGCTCTATCAGGATGGCGGCTATGTCGTGTGGGTCGCGCTCGAACGCTCGCCGCGCCTGCGCCAGGCTCTCCGCCTCTAGCGCTTCGGTGTCGGCGTCGGACCAGTCCGGTGAAAACTGGATCGCTGGGGCGTCGATGCGCGGCCAGTCGAACACCGGAAAGTGGTTGGTCTTGACTGGGTCGGTATTGGTAACCGAGAGCGTGTAGCCTGACCGACCGTGGAAGGCGTCGCGCAGGTGGAGGATCTGCGAGCCTTTTTCTCCGCGCCCAGCGGCTTGGTTCTTGCGGACTTTCCAGTCGAACGCCGTTTTCATGGCGTTTTCGACAGCAAGGGCTCCGCCGTCAACGAAGAAATAGTGGGGAAAATGGTCGGGGACACACGCTCGATCGAGCGTGTCGACGAATTCGGCTAGCAGCGTCGTGTAGAAATCGGAATTGCTCACGCGCATCGTCGCGGCGCGGGCCAGGCGTTCCTTGACCCGCGGTTCGTGCATCGCCGGATGGTTGAAGCCGAGCGGATTGGAAGCGAAGAACGAAAAGAAGTCGAGGTAATCGTCACCCGACGCCTGGTCGCGAAGCCATGAGCGCGAACTGTGCTCCAGGTCGACCACTAGCGGGTAGCCGTCGACGAGCATGTGGCGACGCAGCGCGCTATGCACGTTAGAGGGAGCGATTTGGTTGTGCTCGAACATTCGTTGCGATTTACCTGGGGATGGGGGACGGTGGGCTCCACACACTTATAATGCTGGGCGTATGCAGGACAAGAAGGCAATGATCGGAGCTGTTAGTGGTTACCTGAAGCGACACCCCGAAGAGATGCTTCGGGTGGTTAAGAACGTAGCGCTGCTGCGCCTTGGCCTGCCTCTCGATGCACTGCGCTACCTGGCCGCGCAGGCAAAAGGAAAGCGGGCGCCTAAGGACGTGCAAATTGAGGCGGTGCCGCCGGGCATTCGCGTCGGGGCCACGGTCGACTTGATGGGGGCGATGGTGCGCGCGAGCGCGGCGATCTTCATCGAGTCGGTGACGCTGGATGCTGAGCAGATGCGCTTCGAAGTGCGGCTGCAGGACGTGTCGTTGACCGTTCTAGGCGATGGCGGCGATTCACCGGTAGCGGCGCTACTCAAGAGCGGCGCGCTTGACCTCAGCAAGCCGGGCAATCTGGCCGCCTACATGCCCAAGCGCCCGGCGTTCCTCGTCGAGGCGAAGGATGACCGGGTCGCGGTCGACCTCATGAAGCACCCGAAGATCCGGGATAATCCGCAGGCTCAGAAGATAATCGCACTCGTCACTCCGCTGCTCAGCGTGAGCGGAATCGAAACGGATTGGGAGCACCTCGACGTGCACCTTCGAGCGTTTCCGGGCGGAATAGGCGAAGCCATGCACGCGCTGCGCGACGTGCTGTAAACGCACTGAGTTGGGGATGGGACGTTGGACGTTCCCGAGGATGTGCGCGGGGTTGGCGTTGATCGCCGCCCCCGCGGCGTGCGTCGAGGCGGGGCAGGAAGTAGTCGACGAGCCGGCGGCGACGCCGTCGACGCCGCCGTTGCCAGTGGCCACCGGACCCCTCGAGTGTCGGTTCGATCCCGTATCCAGGCCGGGCACCGAAGAGAGCGGGTTTCAAATGTGTTACACGCCCGCCAGCGTTCCGCGTACGTCGTCACCGACGGGGACCGCTGCCGTCGCAGTGGCCGTATCAGCTGCGCTCAAGCCGCAGCCAGCGCCCACGGCTGCGCCGCCCACCAGCGCGGAGCCGGCAGCCTCGGCGCCTCGCCCCGCAACATCCGCTGAACCATGGTGGAAGGATGGGCTGCTGGATCCCGCTGCCGATCCTGCGCCTTGTCCTCCCGAAATGGTGCTGGTCGAGGGTAAGTACTGCCCGAAGCTCAAGCACGAGTGTGAGAAATACATGGACGGCGGTCCGAAGAGTAAGGCGTTTCTCGGCAAGCACCGTTGTGCGATCTTCAAGAAGGGTACCAAGTGCAAGGTCGAGCGTGAACTGCGTCGGTTCTGCATCGACCGAGACGAGTACACGCCGGAGGGCGACACGCTTCCGCTCGTCGACCAGTCTTGGAATATGGCACGCGAGCTTTGCACGAGCCTCGGCAAGCGACTTTGTTTTGAATCCGAATGGGAATTCGCCTGTGAGGGCGAGGAGCTAAGGCCCTATCCGTACGGTTGGGAACGCAACTCCAAGATCTGCAATCACGACCAAAAGGACCTGGAGTACCGTGGAAAGCTGCGCGATCTCCGCAAGCCTTCAGCCGAACTCAAGGAGTGTGTGAGTCCGTTCGGTGTCCGGAACATGGTCGGCAACGTTGACGAATGGGCGCATCGGGACGGTGGCTGGAAGCCGTGGCGCGCGTCCATGCGAGGTGGATGGTGGCTGGCTGGGCGCAACAACTGCCGGGCCGCTACGACCGGCCACGACGAGTACTACTACGGCAAGCAGTCCGGATTTCGCTGCTGCATGAACGCTCGCTGAGGGCAGAGTCGCGCTCGCTACGCCAGCGGCTCCCCCCGGTTCCCGGTTGAAGGGGGCGCGCTGGCTTCGCTTCGTGGGCGACGTGTGCCCTCAGCGAGCGTTTGATTTTTCTTGGGCCGCTGCGCGTCCGGTTCCGTTTCTTTCGGAGGCGTGCGGAGACTCTTACCATTGAGCGGAAGTGTTCGATTCGCTGAGAGCGCGTCGCCCTCGCTGCGCCAGCGCACCTCGGTCATGTCGGCCAAGCTGACCCGTGAGAATGCTATCTGATGGGGCTGGGGGGCACCGGGGTCAGCGCCGCCGACGTGACCCCTCCGGTGCCCGGTGAAGACGGGCGTGGTGGCTTCGCTTCGGTGGCGACGTGTGCCCTCAGCGAGCGTTTTGATTTTTCTGGGTCCGCTGCGCGGCCGTGTTCCTTGGCGTGCGTAAGCGTGCGGAGACTCCCGCCATCGAGCGGAGGGGTTCGATTCGCTGACAGCGCACGTCGCCCTCGCTACGCCAGCGTACCCTCGGTCATGTCTGCCTAGCTGACTGTGAATCAGGCGAGCGACGCGGCGGAGGCCTCGGGGTCAGCGCCGCGGACGTGACCCGGTTGAAAGAGCGTCGAGGGTGGCGACCGGCGTCCTGCGCGGCTCAGTCGTCTGCGGGAGCCAGCTTCTTGGGTGGTGGGTCGGTCGACGGTGATTTCGGCTCCGGTTCGCCCGCCCACCAAGCCTTGAGTCGCTCGATGCTAAACGGTCTGGAATAGGCGAACAGCAACATCAACCCGAACGCGAAAAATAGGTACGACTGCGCCGTGTACTTGTCATCCACCCAGAAATAACTCTTGAGCAAGATGTGACTGATGCCGCTTGTCGCGAGCATCGCCGGGCCCAGCTGAGGTCTTATCGCCGTCAGCGACGCGGCGATAATAAACATCGAATAGTAATAGCAGGTCAGGTTGGTCATCGACATGACCAGTGGCAGACCGAGCGGTAGACCGACCCACAGCAGTTTTGTTCGTCTCAGGCACCACGCGATCCACGCCATCAGGGCAATCATGATGCCGACGTGAACGGGCTTGAGACGACGGATGCGTTCCTTGCGGCCGTCCTTCCAACCTTGGAACGGATCGTCGAAGTTGTCGTCTCGGGTGAACCGCATCCGACCGTCCCACGTGTGCGTCAGGATCGTCTCCAGGCCCATATGGTTGGTGAGCGGCGTGCCCTTGTGGGTGCTGATGTGGTGGGCGAATGCCTTGTACGACCCCGGCCCGGCGACGGCCATGCTGGCC